>JAYUDH010000083.1:0-3559 GCA_043739895.1 Candidatus Moraniibacteriota bacterium | reverse complement strand
TCATTTTTTGTCCGTGCTCATCGTTGACCAAGCCATGGAGATAGACATGGTGAAAGGGCACCTCTTTTTTCAGGTAGAGGCTGAAAATAATCATACGGGGGATCCACTTGAAAATGAGGTCGTGACCAGTTTCCATGATAGTGGTTGGGTGGTAGGTGGCGACATCTTTTCCGTTGGGGTAGCCGAGCACAAGAAGCGGCCACTGACCAGAAGAAAACCAGGTATCAAAAGTATCTGTTTCGGCTACAATCTCTCCGCCACAGTCACAAATATCTCCTGCTTCGCTCTCAATAAAACCTTTATTACAAGATGAACAGTGTTGCGCGGGAATAGGAATGCCCCAGATGATCTGGCGGGAAATATTCCAATCAATAGTGTTCTCCATCCAGTAGGTGAAGATTTTTTCGTAGTTCTTAGGATGAAAGGTAATTTCCTTGTTATCGCGAACAGCTTTGAGGGCGAGCTCTGCCAACGGCTTCATTTTAACGAACCATTGATCGCGCGCTTGTGGTTCAATCGTGGTACCACATTTGAAACAGACTTTTTTAACATGCTCATAGGGCTCATCAATTTTTACGAGGAGTCCTTTGGATTTGAGTTTTTCAACAATTTTCTCTCGTGCCTCTTCGATGGCCATGCCAGAAAATTCTGCAGCAATAGGGAGAAGCTTCCCTTGTTCATCGATAATCTGCTCGTAGGGGAGTTGGTACTTCATGGCCAGGTCATAGTCGACGGCCGAGTGCCAGGGAGTGATGGTCATAACACCAGTCCCGAAGGCCATATCCATAATAGGGTCTTTGATGATGGTCGCTTCGATTGGTCCATTGATCCATTCAACGGTCAGCTTCTCACCATGGGTGTATTTGGTATAGCGGGGATCATCGGGATGCATGACCACGTACTTGTCACCAAACTTGGTTTCGGGTCGTACGGTAGCAATATCAAAGGGACCGTACTTGAAGTAGTAGAGTTTCCCTGTCTCCTCCTTGTTTTCTGTTTCCACATCGGAAAGACCTGTCTGGTGCTTGGGGCACCAATTGACGATACGGTTGCCACGGTAGACGAGGCCATCACGGAACATGGTACGAAATGTTTCTTGCACGACGGCGACGATTTTTGGATCGAGGGTAAAGGTGTTGCGACTCCAATCACAACTGGCACCGAGTCTCCGGAGATCACTTTCCATGAACTTTTTGTTCTCCATGGTGAACTGATAGATTTCTTTATAAAGGGCCTCATTCGACATATCGAAGCGAGAGCGACCCTCTTTTTCAAGTTTCTTTTCATAGACGACCCAGGTCTCGATACCGGCATGATCGGCGCCTGGTATCCAGAGAGCCTTCTTACCATCCATGCGTTTGTAGCGGGTAAAAATATCTTCAATGGTAACAAAGAGAGCGTGGCCCGCATGAAGACGACCGTTGGCGTTTGGCGGCGGCATGACAATCGAAAATGCCTCTGTTCGGTCGCCTGGCAGGTTATCGGGGTTAAAAAAACCACTCTCTTCCCATTTTCGGTAGAGTTTTTGTTCCCAATCGGAGGCAGTGTAGGTTTTAGGGATTTCTGTTTCCATATTTTCTACACTACCATGGAAAGAGCCTTGTTTCAAGGAAAAGGGACAAAAAATCATTGACAGGGTATCTTTTTTTCTGTACCGTGAGTTTTCGTTCTTCGACAAGGTTTTTTCGGGAGGACTATGAACAATGGACAGTTCTGGAATATCGCTTCTGCGATTATGATGCAGTGGTTCCTCGGTATCGTTCTTGCTCTCTACATCTTTCCTGAGGAGAGGCGCTGGTCCTGGCCATTGGCGTTCAAAGGTCTGGCTGTGGCCATTGCCCTCCTTCTTTTGGTAGTTGGGACGATGTACCTACGGGGACAATTTCTCCATTATTTTTTTTCGCTGTCGGTTTCATCGTGAATCGGCAGTTTTTCTTTTCGGCCACCTTTTTTCAGATCTTTGAAATTAAGGAGCGGGGCGAAGAGGTCATCTTCTAACGCTGGTTTGAAATAAGCAAGCTCTTTTTGTGTAGGGGTGTTTTGAGCAAAGGTGATAAAGGGAATGTCGGTGATGAGGCAGAGCGGAGTTTGCTCGTTGCCTTCGCCCATAATGAGGACAGCAGCACTCGCTAGGGCATCCACGTGATTCTGGTGGGTCGTGAAGTGATGTCCAAAAATATCGGGGAGATGCTCATAGTTTTTGAGTGCCTGAAAACCACAGAAGCCAATGGCAACGCCGGTAGTGCCACGACGGAGCGGCGTCGAGTGACTATCGACAATAATGACACCGGCTTCTTGGAGAGAGAAGCGCTGGCACAGGTAGCTATGTAGAGTGCGCGCTGTTTGGTAGCTGTCTTCTGGTAAGAGCGAATAGACACCACCTGTATTGGAAGCATCGATACCGGAGCGAGCAATGAAGGCATTGTCGATAATAGTAAGCGGGATATCATAGCGACTCGCTTCTTTCGGGAGGTAGTAGTCAGCCTCTTCGTTCACCGCTCTTTCCTTAAAGGTTTCATCATGGGCGATTACTCGTCCTTCGCACAGTGCGACGATTTTTGAGGTGATGACAAGAATAGATGCTTCGGAAAATATTTCGAGATATCGATCAAGGAGATCAACGAGGGTCGTTGAGTGAGGTAAGACCTTCTCGGTTTTGAGGGCAGTAACGTGCATACTAGGAAGAAAGAGGTAGGTTAGCATCGGGGTCGAGGGTGTGATAGGTCTCATGGAGACGTGCTTGTCCGTCACTTCCCATGCGCTCATAACGGAGGGCGGCGGCGATGGCGATCATGGCGGCATTATCGAGCGAGTAGGAAAATTCCGGGGTGAGGAATGTGGTGTCAGGAAATTCAGTTTCTATTAAGTTACGTAACTGGTTACGTAACCGTACGTTGGCCGATACGCCACCAGCAATAACAAAGGTCGTCGGGGAGTAGAGGGCCAGTGCTTTTTTTGTTTTGGAAACAAGAACGTCGACGACCGCCTCTTGAAATTCATGGCAGACTTCGTTGATAAAATGTTCATCACGCTCTCCCCCCGGTACTTTTTTGATAGTGTAGAGCACGGCTGTCTTGAGTCCTGAAAAAGAAAAATGGTAATCATCACTCTGGAGCATGGGTCGTGGAAAGGAGAATGATGAGACTGCATCTTTTTTGGCTTCGCGAAAAGTGTCGGCACGTTTAGCGACAAGTGGTCCACCAGGGTAGTCGAGTCCCAGCATCTTGGCTACTTTGTCGAAGGCTTCGCCGGAAGCGTCGTCTTGGGTCTCGCCTAAGATCTCGTACTGGAAGTGGTCGTTCATCAAAACGAGTTCTGTATGTCCACCGGAAACAATCAGGGCAATGAGTGGGAAAATCTCCTTGGCTTCGGAAATGTGGGTGGCGGTACTCGTTTGAATAAAGTTGGCGTAGATGTGACCCTCCAGGTGATGAATGCCGATGAGGGGTTTTTTCCACAAGTAGGAAAGCGTTTTGGCGGCACTGACTCCAATGACGAGGGCAGGCATGAGTCCTGGACCTTCGGTGACTGCGAGGAGGTCGATGTCAGCAGGGGAAAG
>JAYUDH010000082.1:0-3572 GCA_043739895.1 Candidatus Moraniibacteriota bacterium | reverse complement strand
GTCCATAAAGAAAATTGTTATTTTTTCTTCTTCTTACAGAACTCAAGGAAGGCAACAAAGAGTGGGTGTGGACGAAGGAGTGAGGACTGAAACTCTGGATGAAACTGCGTGGCCAAGAAGAAGGGGTGTACCGATGTGGGGAGCTCAGCAATTTCCATCAGGATCCCATCAGGTGACGTAGCCGAAAACACCATACCTGCCTTTTTCAGCTGTTCCACATACTCAGGGTTCACTTCATAACGATGGCGGTGACGCTCTAAGATACTCTCTACACCATATGCTTTGGTGGCGAGAGTTTTCGGTACAATCTTAGCTTCATAGTGCCCCAAACGCATGGTAGCGCCGTAGTTTTTCTTGCGTAGATTCTCTTTCTGTTCCGGCATAATATCCACCACCGGGTGAGATGTTTTTTGATTGACCTCGGTCGTGTGGGCGTCAACGAGACCAACCACGTGTCTTGCGTATTCGATCACCGCCAATTGCATACCATAACACAATCCAAAATAGGGAATCTTATTTTCACGGCAGAACGCTATAGCATTAATCTTCCCCTCAATACCACGACTGCCGAAGCCACCAGGAATAATAATGCCGTCATACTTCTTCAGATCATTAAGTGCTGCGCCATCACCCTCAAATTCAGTACTATCCATCCAGGTCAACTCCGCTTTCCGTCCTACCTGACAGGCGGCATGCTTCAGTGCTTCAATGACACTGATGTAAGCATCGCTCAGCACAAAATCTCCCGTCTTAAAATATTTTCCAACAATACCAATATGCACCGCCTCCTTAGCTACCCTGATCCGCTTCGCCTGCTTCTCCCACTCTGCCAAACCCACCGCTTTCTTCGCTTTCAAACCAAGTTTCTTTAAGAGGATATCGCTCAAATGATCTTTTTCAAAATTAACCGGCACATCATAGATGCTCTCAACATCAGGAGCACTAATGACATCCTCTTTTTGAACATTACAAAACACCGCAATTTTTTCCTTACGCTTTTCGTCGAGTGGCCGATCAGCACGAGCAATAATAATATCCGGCTGAATACCGGTACCATTTAAAGTGCGAACAGCATGCTGAGTCGGTTTCGTCTTCATCTCCCCTACCTTTGATGGCGTAGGGATATAGCTCACAATAGCCGTAATGACGTCCTTTGGATGTTCAATCTTGAGCATACGAATGGCTTCCAAAAAAAGGATGTTTTCGTATTCTCCAACGGTACCGCCAATTTCAATGATGGCAATATCAGCTGCCGACTGTTTGACGGCGCGCTTGATACGGCTAATTACCTCCAGAGGAATATGTGGCACTACCTGGACACACTTCCCGGCATACTCGAGGTTACGCTCTTTTTCGATCACGGTCTTATATACCAGGCCCGTGGTCATATAATTGTCACGGGTTAATTCAATATTGAGAAAGCGTTCGTAGTTTCCCATATCTTGATCTGTCTCGTAACCATCTTTCAAAACAAAAACTTCTCCATGCTCGGTTGGATTCATCGTTCCAGCATCAACGTTGATATATGGATCAATCTTCAGTGCTGTTACCACAAAACCTTTCGCCTGAAGAATCTTGCCAATCGACGAAGAAGCAATACCCTTGCCGACGCCGCTCATTACCCCGCCTACGACAAAAATAAACTTCGTTGGTTTCATTTTTTTTTTTTTCATATACTGTCAAAAAAATAATTTACAGAGAAAGAGCCGCTACCAGTCATGAGTGGGAAGCGGCTCTTTGTGAAATAGCATATCTTTTCTCCTCTATTCCGACGCGATAACAACCGTAAATGAGGCCTTTACGCCATGACCAAGCTCAGCTTCCAGCGGAAACTCACCCACTTCTTTCAGGGGCTTCTCGAGAACCAGTGCCTGCTTATCAATCACAACTCCCATCGCCTCCAGGGCGGTAGTGATTTCTTCGCGACCAATAGAGCCGAACAGTTTTCCCTTTTCAGCTTTACTCTTGATGGTCACCTTCTTACCTGAGAGCGATGCTGCCAATGCCTGATATTCGGCGACTGTTTTTGCTGCCTCCTCCTTACGCTTGGCAACAAAGCGTTCTGCCTGCTTAACTGCTCCAGGGGTAGCAAGATCAGCCAAACCTTCTGGTAACAGATAATTAAACCCATAACCATTCTTGACTTCCTTTATGTCTCCGGCTTTCCCGAGACCCTGTATGTCTGCTAAAAGAATAACCTTCATAACGAGATTCCTAAGGTAATTTACTTACTCGTACTAGAATACCGTATCTGAAGCAATTAAGCAAGTTTCCTGTTCAAAAAAAGAGTCCTCTACCGAGCCTTTCTATGGCCTCTTCAGAAAAACAAAAAGTATGAACCAGGCTAGTATAACCAAAAAGGCTCCAGCTATAAAGGGTGATCGTATGCCAAGAAGACCAGAGAACCCTCCCGCCAGGAGCGGAATAATTCCCTGTGATAGAGCCATAAGAGAGCCATTAATTCCGAGTGCTGCCCCCTGCTTCGCTGGCGAAACACTCTTACTGACCAGAGCTCCCATATTGGCCATAGAGAGACCATTTGGAATAGCCAGAAGCGGAACGACTACATAAAGGAGGGCTATCGAAGGTACAAACGGATAAAGGAGGAGAGCAGAGGCCAAAAGAAGGAGCGAGAAACGTAGGATCGTTTTTTCATTATAATGTTTCGTCAAGACACGTAAAATGAACAGTTGAGTAATGACCACCCACATACCAACTACCCCAAAAAAAGTACCAATGGCTGTTTCCGAGAGACCAAAACGAGCCACCAGAAAAATACCAATAAAAGATGTGAAGAACGCGAAACCAGAGGTGTAGAGAAAACTTGAGAGATAGACTGGTCGTGCATCTGTATCACGCCAAGCAGCCATAATATTATGGATACCTTTCAAAAAATGAAAGTTGTGTTCAGCCTTGCGATTATGGTGCGTTTCTGGAAGGAAGAGCGACACCGAGATCACATTCAATATTCCAAAAGCTGAAGCGACCCAAAACGGAGCGGCGGCACTCCCAAAAAAATGAGCGAGCCAGCCACCAAGTGTCGGCCCCAAGATAAAGCCAATACCAAAAGCAGCACCGATCAAACCAAAATTCTTCGCACGATCTTTCAGCTCGGTAACATCGGCGATACTCGCCTGAGCAATACTAAAATTGGCACCCCCTAGCCCAGCAATGGCGCGGCTAAAGAAGAGGAGCCACAACGATCCAATCTCAATACCAAAACCAAAAAGGAGTTGCGATAGCGCTAGCACACCTACACCCAAGGTAAGGAGTTTTTTGCGGCCATAGACATCGGACAATTCACCCAAAAGCGGAGCGCCCAAAAATTGCATGAAGCCAAAGAGCGCTGTCAAAAGTCCAGCCACAAAATACTGCTGACCCTGAGTATATCCTGTCAAAAGGAAGGACGATGAAGAAGGGTCGGTAAAAATGATCGGAATGATCGGAATGATCATGCCGATACCAATCATATCGATCAACAGCGTTATAAAGAGAATTGGAAGAGTCTTTTTTTGCATAGAAATATATTCACGAATATTTTTTCATCTCCTTACCAATAAGAAGCACCGTAT
>JAYUDH010000081.1:0-3606 GCA_043739895.1 Candidatus Moraniibacteriota bacterium | reverse complement strand
ATGTCATTAGCCCTATTGAGCTGTGTGATGAGTACGGCACTGATGCCCTGCGCATGGCCCTCATTACTGGCAATGCTCCAGGGAATAACATTCCCCTCTCCTTTAAGAAGGTAGAGGCCTTCCGTAACTTCGCCAACAAATTGTGGAATATCGGACGCTATGTGGCCACTGCCTGCGAAAAAGAACACGTTCGATGGTCAGTCGCACTTCCAAGCAATGCACCTCTCTCCCCTGCTGATCAATGGATTCTCTCTCGATTGATGACGACCAAAGACGATGTTACTCATCATCTGGAGCAATTCAATATTTCTCTCGCCGCCGAGACCCTGCGTGATTTCACCTGGAATGAATACGCCGACTGGTACGTCGAGATCCACAAGATCGAAAAGAATGACGCCGTCCTGGTCGCTGTTTGGAATGAGCTCCTCAAGCTCTGGCATCCCTTTATGCCTTTCGTTACTGAGGCCCTCTTCCAATCTCTCTACCCACAAGAAAAGACGCTCCTCATGATTGCTCCTTGGTCAACCAAAACGTTTACTGAGACAAAACTTGATGATTCCTTTCAAACGATTATCGATCTCATCAAACGCATCAGAAACATGCGCGCCATCTATCATGTTGATCCAAAAGAAAAACCTTGGCTGACACTCGTTGGAGAAAAAACATTCTGGGATCCCTTTCTCGTCCTCATCAAACGTCTCGCTCGCATCGAAGAGATTGTAGTGATAAACGACACCATCCAACCAAAGGAAACAGCCAGTATCATGAGCGGTGACATCCATGCCTTTATTCACTTAGATGGTCTCATCGATATTACCAAAGAGCGTACCCGTCTCATGACAGAGAAAGAGTCGGCTGAACGTTACCTCCTCGGTATTGAAAAACGACTCAATGACACGACCTTCATTACCAAAGCACCAGCCCATATCTTGGAACAGAATCGTGCCAGTCTACTTGAGACCAGCAAAAAAATTGCCGAACTCTCCAAGTATCTCGATGACCTCGCCCTCTAACCCTCTATGTTCTTGACCCCTTTTATCTTCGGTGTTCTCGGAGCAAGTCTGGCCCTCGTTTTTGAACTGGTGTTCTTAAACATTGGTGGCACCCTGGTCTACTCTGCTACCGCACCGAGCTTCACTCAATTTTCTACCGTCCTCGCTACCGCACTCATCGAAGAGTGCGCCCGCTACCTCCTCTTGTTTCAGTACTTTCGCCGCTTCCCCCTGGAGAGTAACCCCGCTTGGCGCTCCCTCCTCTTTATAGGAACATTTTTCGGGATCGGTTTTGTCAGTATCGAAATGGCCCTCCTTGTCAGTCAACAGTCTGCACCTCTCTGGTCTCTGTTTGGTATTATCACCCTCCACTTCTTGATCGGCCTGTTGTATATTTTCCATCTGGGGAAAAAGTTCTCTGCCCCCTTTCTTTTCACCGTAACCGTCGGAGTCCTCGTTCATCTCCTCTACAATACCGTCCTTCTCTTACTCCCCTAAAGAGGCCACGATTCTTGCGCCAGAGCGAGAAGTGCTTTATACTAAAGACATAAAAGATGAAGAAGGTCTACGACCTTTTTTGTTCCCTAAGTTCACTCTATAATACCCTATGATGAAAGAAAAAAAATCCTTTTTTGAACGTTTGACCGGTGCCAAGAACATGGAAGGAAATGACTTCAGCGGTGTACCTGTTTTCAATGATGAGGAGGAGTCTTCGGTGATCATGCGCGAAGAAACAACCGCCTTTCCCGTTCAAGAAGAAGAGTCTTGGGCTTCGTCTTCCTTCGCTCAAAATGAAAGCGAAGGCGCAGAAGGACAACTCACCATCGACGTCTACCAAACCGAAAACGACATCGTTATCAAATCAACCATCGCTGGAGTGAAACCAGAAGACCTCGATGTTTCGATCAACAACGATATGGTGACGGTCAAAGGTGAACGAAAAAATGAAGAAGTAGTTGAAAATGGTAACTACTACTATCAGGAATGTTATTGGGGATCTTTTTCTCGCTCCGTTCTCCTACCAGTTGATGTCATTCCAGAAAAGGCTGACGCCTCTCTCAAAAATGGCATCCTCACCATTCGTCTTCCAAAAGCTGATACAACGAAAACTAAAAAAATTCAGGTGCGCGGCTTCTAACTCCCCTGTCATCTGCACGGAATAGTGTTTTTGCCGATTCCGTTTCGACGGGGTCGGCGTTTCTTTTTTCTCATATCCCTCATGTTCCACTCTCTTATACACACCTTTAGAAAGCATTCTTTCGTTCGACCGAGTTGGTTGGTTGTTTTTGCACTTGCCGCATTCACTCCCTACACTACTCATGCGCAGACCCTCCCACCGACGGTAGAGATCACAGCCGGAGATTTCACCCAAACACTTTCTGCCAGCGATCTCTCCTCATGGTTTCACCTCGACACACGCATACTTATCGATCGATCCTACCGTTCTGAGGCAGAAAACACCTCCTATTGCCCTACAAGTACCCTCTATTGCGACCTGGCCCTATCAAAGAGAGCCCACTCTCACTACAAAGTCATTTTTGAGAGTACTGTGAATCATGAGAGTGTTGCGAACTTCGTCGCCTCTCTTTCTAATGAGGTCAACCAAGACCCGCTCGATGCCGTCTTTGGCGTCAGCGACGAAAGTCAGGTCATTATTACTCAGAACGAGAAGCAAGGTCGCCGCTTACAGGAAAGCGAGAGTACCGCTCTCATCCTCCGCGCCCTGGCTGAAGGATCAACCACCCCCATCAAGATCGCCCTCGCTACAGAAATTACCGAACCAAAGATTGTTGCTACTGACCGGGAACGACTCGGGCTACGAGAGCTCGTCGGAGAGGGTCACACCAACTTTGTTGGTTCTCCAAAGAATCGTCTCTTCAATATTAATCGTGCCTTGAAGCAGTTTCAGAATATCTTGATCGCCCCTAACGAAGAGTTTTCTTTTGTAAAATATCTTGGCGATGTTGATGGTGAGCACGGCTATCTCCCAGAGCTCGTCATCAAAAATAACAAGACCGAACCAGAATTTGGTGGTGGTATCTGTCAGGTTTCGAGTACCGTTTTTCGTGCTGCTATCTATAGCGGATTGAAAATTACCGAACGACGTAACCACGCTTATCCCGTCCAATACTACAAGCCCTACGGCATGGACGCCACCATCTATATCCCTAAGCCCGACCTGAAGTTTACCAATAATACTCCTGGATATATTCTGGTCCAGTCTATCATTGATGGCAACGATCTCACCTTTCGCTTTTTCGGTACCAAGGATGGACGCAGTGTTTCTGTTGATGGCCCACATATCCTGGAGCGTGGTGGCGATGGTAGCATGAAAACCGTCTTCACTCAGGAAGTGAATAACGCCAATGGCGAAAATTTCATTCGTGATAGTTTTTGGAGTAACTATAAGTCCCCGAGTCTTTTCCCTCACCCTGGTCAAGAAACCATCTATACATCCAAGCCAGCCGGGTGGTCAGAAAAGCAATGGAAAGAATACCAAAACCTCCATCCCTAGTCCTACGCTTCCTCGTCAATACCTTTGCATCACCTGAGAGGGTGTTTGGTAATTAATTCCCATGTGTATTCTCTCTTCGTTGTAGTACGGGAGATACTC
>JAYUDH010000080.1:0-3620 GCA_043739895.1 Candidatus Moraniibacteriota bacterium | reverse complement strand
AAAAAATGGACGATGGAAGAGAAGTCTATTCCATGCGTTCCTGGTACTACTTCTTCGATCCAAAGGAGCACTTGAAAGGCTATAAAATCTTGGATCATATAAAAATTACGAGCGGAGACGAGCAGGAAGGATAGTACAGAGAGCTGTAACTTTATAGGTCTTTCCTGTGTAACTTTTGTCACTTTTTAGTGCGCACGAGACGCGTCGAAAGGAATCTTGAAAATATGCTAAAATCTCCTTACAGGGCTTGATTTCTTTTGGTTCTAACACGAGACGGCCCGCAGATTGGATCCCTCAGGTTGTACCTGGGGGATTTTTGATTTATAGTTGGGACATAATTCTTAGGTTACTAAAAAGATGAGGCGTCCAGTCAAATAATTCATTCTCATATATTTCATCTAAAACAGTATGGCAACTATCAATCCATATATCAATTTCAACGGAAATGCCGAGAAAGCGTTTGTCTTTTACCAATCAGTCTTTGGGGGAGAGTTCATGGGCATCCTTCGGTTTAAAGACCTGGCTGGTCCTGAATTTCCTGTCCCAGAAAATGAAGCCAATAAAATTATGCGTATAGCTTTACCGATTGGTAAAAATATTTTAATAGCCAACGACGTTCCAGAAAGCATGGGACGAGTCAGCGAAAATGAAAACCGATCGAAGATATCGATTAGCGCTGAAAGTCGTGAAGAAGCCGACAAATTATTTAACGGTCTTTCGGATGGCGGAACTATTGAAATGCCTATGTCTGACAGTCCTTGGGGTTCATACTTTGGAATGTTTCGAGACAAATATGGCATCGAATGGACCGTGGAGTTTGACGCAAAATAGCCAGAAAAAGTATAGGGTGTGGAAATTGTCGTGCGACGGCGAGATAATTATCCTCGACCGGATTTATCCCTTCCCGCTAAGGAAAATCATCCACAAGGGGGTGTCTTTTCATTTTTGAAGCCGTACAGAATAATTGAGAAATTTGATATACTAGTATTATGGTAAATATCACTATCAGTACTGGCGTCGTGCATACCATTCCGAAAGACCTGAAAGTGGCATTGCTTGAGGTGCCTAAGGTATTGGAACTCTGGAATGGACTGACACCACTGGCACGCAATGAATGGATTTGCTGGGTGACCATCGTCAAAAAGTCCGAGACTCGTAGCGAACATATCAGTCGACTCCAGGAGGATCTGCTCAAAGGTAAACGCAGGCCGTGCTGTTGGCCAGGTTGTCCGCATCGTCGACCGAATGCTGCCAAGTGGTTCGGGAAAAGAGCTATGGGCAATGTTAAAAAATAATCAATATTTAAGCAGTAAGATAGGAGTATGGAATTGAATTATGTAGCGATAGTAGTAGCGGCGGTACTCCAGTTTGTTGCTGGAGCCATCTGGTATATGCCGATTTTTGGCAAAACGTGGGGTGCCATGCATGGATACAGTGAGCTCTCACCAGAAGAGCAAGTGAAAGCACAAAAGGGGATGGCGCCATACTTGGCGGTGCAGATGTTTGGCACACTGGTGATGACGTTTGTTTTGGCCCTATTTATGGCAGGGTTACCTTCCGAATGGAATACGTTTGGTATCGCCGGCTTTTTCTGGTTGGGTTTTGTCGTGCCGACTCAGGCGAGCGCCGTCATGTTTGGTGGGACGCCTCGGCAGTTTATGTGTAAGAAAATCGGAATTATGGCGAGTGGGTCGCTCGTCAACCTCATGATCGCCGCCGCCGTTCTTCGTTTTTTCTAAGTATTTATCTCAAATCTCAATAGATAAGTAAGTTCTCGCTTCATCCCAGGCTCTCCGCAGTGAACGTATTTACTCATATGACGATGTGTCAGACGTTTGTTTCGGAAAGTATTCGTTTTTATCAAAGACAGTGTTATAAAAATTTCTAACCTTTGAATTATGAAACGGAAAGCTCTTTTGGTAAGTGTTTTTCTTCTGATACTATTTTTTGTTGGCTTTTTCTATCTAAAAACGCATCTTGGTGGTGGTGGAGTGAATCACATTATACCGGATAGTGTCATGGCCGGAGAACCAGCTATTTTTTCCGTAGTACTTACTACATGGGGTGGTGGTGCTATCGCGGGTCGTTATACAAATATTTCTTTGGGATATCGATTGGTAGGAGAGGATACATACACCACTCTCCAGCCGAAACACGCGGTTCTGCCAAAAAATTATCAGGAAGCCATGACGAGAAACAGGACGAATCAGTATGAGGCCTATGATTTTACTCTTCCCCCATATCCTCTTGGGACTACTGGGGAGATCGAGTACTATCTTGATACGACTCTCGATGGACACCTCAATCATCAGGAAGGGATAAAGAAGGTCCGTGTTATCGCAAACGACCTCTCGTCTGCTGTAAAGTCGAATCCGCCACAAATGACTGTTGGTACGAGTATCCGACTTACAGGTACTGTGCTGGAAAATGTTATCAAAATTGATGCCCCGTCATATCTGAATATGCTCGTCAGTCAGAATTCGGAAGATAGGGTTGTCAATGTTATTTATAGTGGTGACCTTTGTCTTCATTCCCAGAGATCTGGTTTTGATATAAAAAAGGGAGACAGAGTATCAGTCGCAGCAAAGGTAACTTCACTAAACGCGCTGTCAGTTTGTGACTCAAAAGCTTACTCTCTCGAATTGGTTTCTTATAATGAGGGTTCCGTCGACACGAGCCTGAAGTACGTAGGAGGAAGGGACAGTTTTTCCTTTCAATATCCAAGGAATTTTGTGGTGGGAAAGTATAAGGATCTGGCGTATCCAACGAGTCCTCCTATAGATGATATCGGGACAGCAGAGGATATTGAAGAGATGCAGTATCCTTTTAAAAAATCCGTTGTATTGATAGAAAAAGACTTAATAGGGTCTCTTTTGTCGAGCGAGATTCCTGTGGGGGATGTATCGACTATTGCCATTTCGCTGAAAACAGGTCAAAAGGCATCTTTTCTGAAGCGTAGCTACATTGATGGAAATTTTTTCTCAGGAGGGGGAGGGAAGTACCAAGTAAAACTTGGTACGACAATTGCTTACAGGTTCCCATTTTATCCAGGGCCCTATGGGGAGACCGGCTATTACTACCTGGTACCGTTATCTGATGGACGCGTATTTGAAATTATGGGAAGTAAAGATCGATTTAACTACGTTGGTTTATCAGATAAAAATCTTACCAATCAGATACAGAGACTCACTCAATATGATCAGGTTATTGAGGACATCATTCCAACACTTACCCTAAATAAATAGAAAATGCTATGATCAATGAACAGACTTATACCGCTCCATCGATTCACCCACAATATGGGATTATTATTGCGAGTGTATTTGTTTCATTTGTCATGATGGGCACCATCCATAAGGAGTGTCGAGTTTGGCATATTTAGTGTCATCTATCATCTAATTATGTTTGTTTCGTTAATTACTCCGTTTTGGGTACTGTCTTCTCGTTCTCATAATACTCTCCCGATAGCTCTCTTTTTCTTAGGGCATATATATTTCATGTATAATGTATACACTCATACTGTTCAAGAATTCGGGTATGCTCATCTCATTTTTTTCTCTCTTATAGAAGCAGTGGTGATTCTGCCAACAGTCTATGTATGGAAAGTTTTTATAAGAAAA
>JAYUDH010000079.1:0-3667 GCA_043739895.1 Candidatus Moraniibacteriota bacterium | reverse complement strand
GATTTCTGTCTGGAGCTTGTCTCTGTTAGAGACGATGGGAAATTGGCTGCCTCCAGTGAGAATGAGAAGATCAAAACGGGTAGTGTCGATCTCATCCGCTTGAGAATAGTCAAAAACCTCGTAGCTGTTTTCTCCCAAGAGACGGACGATATTATCTGGTGCACTACTGGCATTATTAACGATAGCGACATCCATACACTTCTGATTATTTTGCATCGCTCCATTCACCTGTCATTTCATCATAATTGGAGAGGGTCGTTCCTCCTATAGGCATATCGTCCTCGAGGGGACCAACAAAGTATGCGACGTCAATAAGTGTATTGGCGACCTTTGATTCTTGAGCATCGCCCGCCCGTCGATAGGAAAGAATAGAGGCATCTCCCTGATCATCGGTGGTGACTACTTCGTGTAGGTATATGCCCTTTTCATCTTCTAGGGTCCGCAGTATCTGAGGATTTTCCTGTCTGCAGAGAGACTCTATTTTCGCTTTGATTTCGGCGAGTGAGAGGATACGCGGTTCTTTTTCGGCCGCGGGCGTCGGATGTTCGAAGTTCATAGGGTTGGTATAAAAAATTACTTATGGAGAAAGATTATTTTTCTGAAGTTCTAGGATACTATTGGAACGTATTTAGCCTTAGAACCAGTATAACACTCCTTAAAAAAAGAACCCACTATGGTAGGATTTTCGTCGAATACATAAAGATTTAAGTAGTGATACTGCCAGAAAAACAGGTGACTTCATTTTGACAACCCTGATGAGTAGGTGCAAGATGTGAGGTAAGGATGAGGCCATAATGTGGCTGGGATCCTGAGGTTGTTTGGTAACGGTACAAGGAGATAGACATGCAAAGGGTACGGATGGTTATGTTGGTTCTTTGTGGTGGTTTCTCGCTTGTCTCATTTGCCAGTGACTTTCTTCCTACGGGACAGGAATGTCATGAAGCCAGTGATTTCATCGAGCACGCGGCCATGTCACGGGACAATGGCTACTCAAAATCGGTACTCGTTCAGCGGTTTGATGATGACATCACTGTTCTTTCGGGTATGCATCCAGAGAAGCGTTGGTTTGTTCGGAGTCCGGGCGCTACACGGTTCTTACGCGAGGCACTAGTGGAGGTTTTTTCCCTCCGACGAAAGCCGAAAGAACAGGCTACGGTTTTCCTCCGATCCTGCATGGCGCACGTGCTCGCCGCTACACCCGACGATCTTTAGTTGGTGTTCCCCTTATTGCGTCGCAAATTTGTGACGCTTTTTTATTAGTCGTGTCACCCACGAGCGACTTTAACCAGGCTTGTTGGATGTGTTCAGAGTTTTAGACATTCATGAGTGAGAAAAACTTTCACGATTGTTTTCTCAAAAAAGTATCAATATCGAAAAGAGTGTCACCGAGCTTCTTCTCAAGAAAGGGCTTTATGTCGTCAACAGCTTTATTGTAGATAGGAATTCCAGCTGTTTGAAGAAAAAAATCTAACATTTGTTCGGCCGCAACGACACCTATTTTTTCTTCGCGTTCTTCTGAGAAGAAAGTGATTATTTCATTTGTTATTTTTTGACGTTCATCTTTCGATAGAACATCCCAACCTCTTTTCATTTCAGTCATATTTGATCCTAAAATTAACTCAGAAATGACAGTGTCTCATCAGTGAGCTCGGCTACTGATTTCATACTACTCAGAAAAATCTTTTTCTCTGGCATGTGTTCGTACGAACTGGAAACTTCCTCATACTGCCTTTCTCTTTCTGTATCGTGATGTGAAGAGTGACGCTCTCTTTCTACAAATCTCTTCTTTCGATTCACTTCATCAAGTTGGAGAACGATGGTATAAAGATTGAGATCATATTTTTTCTGTAGTGTTTCGAATACTTTTTCGTCATCTGGAAAATTAAAAGGCGATTCAATTATGACGTCTATTCCTCGAGAAAGATTTTCTTCCGCGAGATCGAGCGTCACCTTTACTGAAGGATACCCGAGTCGCTTGCTATCTTCCAAAGAACTCATTTTTAAAGACTCATACAAAGATTCCTTGACTGAATCTTTGTGCAAACAAAAGATCTGTAACTTTTTTGAGAGCTCATTTGCCAGTGTCGTTTTTCCTGTTCCAGGCAAACCACAAATGATGATGAGTTTTGTCATAATCTTGAATGCTGAGAACACGGGACACCGTGGGAGCTTATTTAGGCTTAGAATGAGTATAACATCCTCTGTAGTATGGCGAGTGTATTAATAAATTACAATCAATATACAGGAGGTCTTGTGTGTTTATGCCTGAATAGCGTCAACGATTTCTTTCCAGGAATAGGCACGGGTGACATTGTCGGGAAGAATGACCTCATCTTGGTTCCAGGGACGGTCAAAGAGAAAGACGCGTTCGCAGACTGTCGCGACATCAAGAATGTTGGTAATGGAGTCGTCGATAAATATTTCAATACCGAGTTCTCGACAGAGTTCACTTTTCTTTATTTGCCTATGTTCTGGTGTAATGAAAGAGTTGGTAAAGTAAATCCCTTGAAATGTTTTAGGAAAATGTTTTTCTACCCAGGCATGAGTCATGGTTTCAAGGTTGGCTGGCTTTGACGTGACGATAATGAGCTCATGGCTTTGACTCAAAGTATCCATGGCATCCACAGCGCCAGAGATCGGCGTACACTGTGCGTGTTCAGGAGTTTGATAGAAATCCAATATTCTTGAGACAGCTTCTTCTTTGGTACAGTTCCAGCTACTCGAGAGCTCGAAAGGGCGGACGTCTTCTTCTTTATTGTTAGTCCCATACAAACGGTTGTGCCACGGGAAAAGCCCCGCAATTATGGCAAGGAGTACATCGTCGAGATCGACACCAATTATTTTTGCTTGGGACATAGAGTTTAGAAACTTCGTTGCTGGGGAGGAAGGGAAATCGAACTGCTCGCCTCACTACACTCTATAAGGGCTTCCGCCCTCTAGTCCTCGAAACGAGGTCACCTCAAACGGGCAAACAAGTGTTTTCCCGACCCCTTTCCTCGTTCGATCCATTACCTCTTCAGGATAAAAGAAAATCACCATACCCACAAGGGGTATGATGATTTTTCTTAGCTGGGGAGGAAGGGATCGAACCTTCGTATGGAGGCTTCAAAGGCCCCTGCCTTACCGCTTGGCTACTCCCCATGATGAGTAATTAAAAGATAAGTATCGAATTACGATGCTTACGTATAATCACCTCTAACCGTTTTCCGTCACAATCCGCCCACCGAGCATATTGAGGGCTTGGTTGACCAGTGGATTGATGATTGGCTCACTCGCTTCTTTTGCCTGAGGTGCGCCATCGAGTACAATAACGAGCTTCATTTTGGCTCCTAGGATGGTATCAAAGGCCTTTTCCAGTGTCAATCGATTTCCTTTTTCCTCCAGACGCTCTTTGTGGAAAGGGTATTTGACTGCAATGGCAATAGTGTTGCCGCTGACTTCGCTCGGTCGGGCAGTGGAGAGCGCGAGCGTGAGTGAGGCATTGAGTCGCTTGGCAGTATCGAGGATAGCGAGCCAGTGCGTTCGTATTTCTGAGAGATCAAATTGACCTGCTTGTATTGGAGCTGATTCTTCTTGTCTCACTTCTTCTTTAAGCTCATTCTTTTTTTCGCTGTTCGTTAGCGATTGTGTTTCCGTTGCTGTTTTTGTTTCAACTTTTTTTTCGTGA
>JAYUDH010000078.1:0-10082 GCA_043739895.1 Candidatus Moraniibacteriota bacterium | reverse complement strand
CCGCCAGGAGATACTGCAAAAGCATTACAAGGTTCACGGCAAGATGCTTGATAACAGTCTGCTTCGGATGCAGATACTCCCGATGCTTGAAACAGCGGGACTCATCACCCAAGAACAAGACCCTAATGACAAACGGAAAATCCTCATTTTCCCCGCAACGATTTCTGACAAAGAAAGTATTGAGGGAAATAGTGAAACGGAGGGTGGGGTAGAAAGTGATGAAAAATTGACGGTTGAAATGGTAGCGGAAATCTTGGGAGGAACAATCGTTGATGAGAGAGTTTTCTGACACTATAAAAAGGTAACGCCAACACTATGACAATTTCTGACAAACAACTGGAAGCCAACCGCCAAAACGCCAGGCTCGGCGGCGTGAAGACAGATGAAGGGAAAGCCGTGAGCCGCCTCAATGCTTTGAAGCACGGACTATTGAGCGAGGTCATTCTCCTACCTGAAGAGGACGAGGATGCACTCTTGGAGCTGGAGAAGCGGATGCGAACAGAACTCAAGCCTGTGGGAGAGCTGGAACTCTCTCTCGTAGACCGCATCACTTCTAACCTCTGGAGATTGAGACGAGCCTTGAAAGTGGAAAAAGAAATGATGTATGAGGACTGTCATCCGAAAATCTCCTTCCCCTCTCTGGATGGAGAAGATGGAAAAAATCTTGGAGAAGCCTTGAGCTATGACTTCGCCAATTACGATACCTACGGCAAGTTCATCCGTTATGAGGCAAGCATAGAGCGTGGATTCTACAAGGCACTTCACGAATTGCAACGATTGCAAGCGATACGGAGTGGACAAACTATTCCCGCTCCCCTCGCCGTAGATATAGATTTCAACAAAGAATAGGGATGGGTTCGTTTGGTAAAAAATGGTGGAAAATGGTGGATTTTATCGGAGCGCAAACTCTCTCAAAATATCCTTTATCCTAGCGACGAATCGGGATTGATTACAGAAATATGAACATTTTTATCTCAAATGATTTCGGTGATAAATAAAAGAAACAATATGGGACGCTGGAGCTATTCAAAAAAATCAGAAGCTGACGACCTCAAGAAAATTGAGATGTCCTGGCTCAAGAAACAAGGGATGCTTAGTTCCTGGTATTTCGGGACTATCAACTGGACGCACGGATGGAGCGGAACAAAAACGAGTATCGGCATCACTGTCTCCACTACTGAAAAAACTGTCCGTCTCAACTATGTCCAGACCGAATCGGACGGAACGAAAAAAGATTTTGACTACACGATACACCTCACGGAAACCCCCTGCCGCTACGGAGGGACGCGCTTCTGGTTCATCTGTCCTCTCATCAAAAGCGGCGTTCCCTGCAATCGCCGCGTGGCAGTCCTCTACAAGGACGGAGACTATTTCGGATGCCGACACTGCTACGACCTATCATACAGTTCCCGAAATGAAAATCGCCATTCAGCACATTATCCCCTTTTCCGTTCCCTGACTCTCTGGAAGAAGATTGAAGACCTGGAACAGAAAATCAAGCGTCCATACTACGCTCAAAAACCAACGAGAAAGCAGATGCAGGTGCTAAAAATGCAGGGGGAACTCATCTATTTAGCCCCTTCCGTTCGTGATAATTCTAAGGTATAATATAGATGCACCCAACATATTACAATCCTACGATTTTATTTTGTCCTGAAAAGGCGGTTCTGCCGACAAAAGCCTTCGTAGGTGTATGTTGGGTGCCAGAGCCGCCTTTTGAGCATCCAAAATTATAATTATATGAACAACCAACAAAACAATGACGCGAACCGCTACTTCATTTACGCTCGGAAATCTTCCGAGAGCGAGGATAGACAGATGGCTTCCATTGATTCCCAGATAGACGAGCTGACAAAGCTGGCTCAAGAAAACAATCTCAATGTCGTCCAAGTTTTCTCTGAATCAAAATCGGCAAAGGCTCCTGGACGAATAGTTTTTGCAGATATGATGCAGCGTATCAAGAAGGGGGAAGCGGATGGTATCATCTGCTGGAAACTCAACCGTCTGGCACGAAACCCGATTGACGGCGGAGAGGTAAGCTGGATGCTCCAACAAAATATCGTGAAACATATCTTCACCTATGGACGGAGTTACTACCCGACAGACAATGTGATTGTGATGGCGGTGGAGCTGGGAATGGCGAATCAATTCGTGAGAGATTTGAGCGTGGATGCCAAGCGCGGGCTTCGTTCCAAAGCGGAGCGTGGCTGGTATCCTTCCTTTTCCACCATCGGCTATATCCACAATCCCCTCAAGAAGAAAGGCGACAAGGAAATCAACAAAGACGATGAGCGCTTCCCGCTCGTGAGGAAAATGTTTGACCTGATGCTGACAGGGAACTATACGCCACCCAAGATTTTAGACATTGCAACCAACGAATGGGGCTTGCGGATGAAGAACGGTGGAAAAATGACGAGAAGCACTGCCTACCGTATCTTTACCGACCCCTTCTACTACGGAGAGTTCGAGTATCCCAAAGGAAGCGGAAGCTGGTATCAGGGAAAACACGAGCCAATGATAGAGAGGGGCGAATATGACCGTATTCAAGAACTTTTGGGGAAGAGAGGCAACCCACGCCTGCGAACTTATACTTTCGCCTTTACAGGGATGATTCGCTGCGAAGAGTGCGGATGTCTTATCACGGCTGAAAATAAAACCAAGTATCAGAAAAATAGCATCACTCGCCACTATACCTACTACCACTGCACCAAACGGAAAGGCTCGTGCAAGCAGAAAACCATACGAGATAACGAGCTGGAAGACCAGATAATGAAAGAGTTGGATGCTATCACCATTCCCCCAGAGTTCAGGGAGCTGGCGATGAAAGTCATCGGTGAAGACAGCGGGCGGGAGTTCTCCGACAAAAAGACAATGATTTCATCACAACAGAAAGCCTACAATGCCTGTATTGAGGAATATGATGGATTGGTAACGATGCGAGCTAAAGGACAGATTGATGAGGAAACTTTCCTCCGCAAGAAGCCTGTCTTAGAACAGGAGAAGAAGCGCCTGAAAGGATTGTTAGATGAAACAGACAAGGCGGTTGATGACTGGCTGGAGCGGGCAGAATATCTCTTCAACTTTGCCGAGGTGGGAAAAATCCGCTTTGAGCGAGGAACGATTGAGGAGAAGAAAGATGTGTTGTCCTATCTCGGTTCGAACCTCCTCTTGAAAGACAGAAAACTGCGCATTACAAGGAAAAATGAGCTTGTTTTGATGGAAGAACTAGCAAAAGAGGAAAGGGCGGTTCGGAATCGGTTAGAACCTCTTTATTCTGCCTCTAATAAAGCACAAACCGACCTTTCTGGGGTCGGTTTACGCTCTCTGCTCCGGCGGTAGGGTTCGAACCTACGACCTGGGGATTAACAGTCCCTCGCTCTACCACTGAGCTACGCCGGAAAATGGTATATATTTGTTGCCAAAAAGGAACAGATTGATTATAGCAAAGTTGGCACGTATGGCAAGGGTAAGCCCTATAAAAAGAAAAAAGACCAACAGTAGTTCCTGTGGGCCTATAATAATAAGGGGTTGTTCCTCCTTGTCACCGTCCGGAAAATGGCGCAAGAAATATAGCTCCCGGCAGTATCAGCTCCTCCATCCAGTCACGGAAGTAGGGCCGATGATGAAGATCCCGCGCGGGGAGCGCCACGACAGCAGAAGTAAAGCCATTGAGTCGGTCTTCAACGTGAAAAATCAATTCGGAGTCATGCAAACGGTACACCACTGACATCCGCCGATTGAAGCGTCTACCGATACGGTCCGTCACCGTGTAGACATCAACCTGCTGGTCAGGGAAGATGCTGTCGCCTTTTCGAAAAAAACTGATGAAACGCATCCTCTCCGCATGGCCCCGCCCCACTAGCCGTTCCTGTAGGTGGAGTTAAACGATCTCGAGCTCCGGGGTCAACACCCGATGGAGACCTGACTGAAGTTCCGCCACCTGCGACTCTGTGGTTCCCGGAAAGAACTGAAAACGCGCCTGAATGGCGACTTTAGCACAAGGTTCTAGCACTGCGTTCATGACGCACCTCCTTTTTCTTCATAACAAAGAAAAACCCTTCCTGAATTGAGGAAGGGTCTATCTTAGCCTATTTTTACCTAAAAAGTCAAGACTAGTAGTCTTTCAATTTTTTCAGATGATCATGCTCACGGATTTTTTCCAAGGCCTTAGCTTCGATCTGACGGATACGTTCACGGGTGACACCGAACTCCTGACCCACTTCTTCCAGGGTATGAGTAACACCGTCTTCTAGTCCAAAACGAATGCGGAGAATCTTCTGTTCACGCGGAGTCAGTTCACTCAAGATATCAGAAATATGCGACTTGAGGAGCTTGCGTGAGGCGGCCTGATTCGGCATGACCGTCTCGGTATCTTCGATAAAATCACCAAGGACACTATCATCCTCGTTATCGCCCACTGATGTTTCGAGCGAAACCGTTTCCTGAGAAATTTTTTGAATGTGACGAATCTTTTCTACCTCCATATTCATTTCGGCGGCGATTTCTTCGGCCAATGGTTCACGTCCCAGCTCCTGCACCAAACGTCTCGTCACCTGAGCGTACTTGTTGATCGTTTCCACCATGTGCACCGGGATACGAATCGTACGAGACTGATCAGCTAAGGCACGGGTAATAGCCTGACGGATCCACCAGGTAGCATAGGTCGAAAATTTGTAGCCCTTACGGTAATCAAATTTCTCAACCGCACGAAAGAGACCGATATTCCCCTCCTGAATAAGGTCGAGGAGCGAGAGATTATGAGAGCGACCCACATATTTCTTGGCAATCGATACTACCAGACGCAAGTTCGCCTCGGTCAAACGCTGTTTGGCGTTGAGGTCACCTTTCTCGATCAGCTTCGCCAAGCGCACTTCTTCTTCTCCGGTTAAAAGAGAAACCCGTCCAATTTCCTTGAGATACATCTGCACAAGGTCTGAGGTGCTATCACTCTCTTCGCCCATGTCCATCATTTTTTCCTTCGGTTTGACAGCTGGCTTTTTCTTTCCTTTTTTACCAGTATCTTCAGCCACTTTTTTCGTTTCGATCTTGAGCATCTCATCTGATCCGACAACGCGCACACCAGACGTCTCAAGACGCTCATAGAGATTCTCTAAGTTTTCCAAATCCTGTTCGACATCGGGCAAGATGTGAATAATTTCATCTTCGGTGATGAAACCACGCTGCTTACCACGAAACAGAAGCTCATCAAAAGCGTTCTTTTTGGCATCTTCCTGATCTTTCGTGTTAACACGTTTTTTCTTGATCGGCGCCTTGGCTGCTTTTTTGTTCACTTTTTTTGCTGGAGCAGAAGTCTTTTTGGCTGCTTTTTTCTTCGGCGCGGCCTTCTTTACTACCTTTTTCACCACCTTTTTGACAGGCTTTTTTACAGACTTTTTTGCTTTAGATAAAGGTTTTTTATGCACGGATTTTTTAGTCATTTTTTTATGAGGAGTATGCTTCACGACTTTCTTCGCCTTCTTCACGACTTTCTTCTTTTTTTCGGTTGCCATAAATGCAATTTAATGACTTTATAGAAAACACTCTCTAGAGGTATTGTATCATAGCAAATCCTTTACTATGAGGAAAGCCCATCAGAAGAGGATGGTGAAATTGATCCACCACCAGATACGGCGACAAATTCTGTTAGTAACTCCTGCTCTCGTTTTTTATCTTTACTCGCCCTCGCTTCATCAAGTGCTTTTTCCAGAGACAGAAGTTTTTCACGCTTCGTCACCTCGGTGTAGAGATCAGCTAAATAGCGCCCTACTGTTTCCGTAAGAATTGATTGCCGTTCTTCCCCCTCCTTTTCCGCTACTTCTGGGGAAGCAAGGATGCGAAAGGTCAGTCGTGTGGCTTCACCCTTGAGACCCTGATCTTCGATAAGTGAAAGTGGATCGCGACCACCTCCTGACTGCACCAAGAAAAAAAATAATGGGTGCTGTTCAAAGAAAAATGACAGTCCTTGGGTAGTAATACGATCGAGCATAACTGTCCGAATGGTTTCTTCGACGTACATAAGGGCGATAATTTCTTCGCGGAGTAGTTCGGAACGCTTACCAAAAGTATGCTTGTCCTTGAAGGGATCTTCTGGTGGCCGAAGTGGTGTCGGCCCATCACGCTTCGCTTGTTCCAAAAACAATGAATTGACTACCCCGACCATCATTCGTTCATCCATTTCAAGGGTGCGTGCCAAATCCTTGATCGCCTCAGAACGTTCAATCGGATTCTTCACGACCGTCAAAAGTGCCGCGTATTCATCAACGACCTGACGCTTCCCTACGGCTGTCGTAATATCGTGTTTGGCAACGGTCGTCGTAAGAAAATATTGAAGAACAGGTACTGGTGTCGCTACCACCTGGCGCAACTGCTCTGGATCGTCCTTTCCCATATCAGCCGCATCTTTTCCGGTAGTGAGTGCCACGATAGAAACCTCCAATTCTTTTTCAAGAGCGAGTTCAGCGCTCTTCCGGGCCGCCTTTTGACCGGCACCATCCATATCAAAAAAGAGTTGTACCGAAACGCCATAACGCTTCATGAGGTTTAATTGTTCCTCAGTCAGAGCCGTGCCAGAAACAGCTACCGTATTTGCTACACCGGCTTGATGCAAGGCAATGACGTCCATATTTCCTTCTACCACGACCGTTTTCCCTAATTGTTTCATGGCCTGCTTCGCCTGAAAGAGACCATAGAGAGCACGGCTCTTATGATAGAGGGATGTCTCGGGCGTATTGATATATTTCGCTTGAGATTCATCACCACCCGGGGCAACACGGGCCGAGTATCCAATGACATGACCAAAAATATCAAAGATAGGGAACATGATGCGATCACGAAAACGATCGTAGCCACCTGATACATTGTGTGTCGCCGTATGTTCGGCATGACCTTCCTTTTTTATCAGGAGACCCGTCTCCTCTAACTCCTTAAGCGTATACCCTTTGCTCACAGAAAAATCCAGGAAGTGGCGCCAGCCATCTGGTGCATAGCCAAGACGAAAAGTTTTCATGCTTTCATCAGAGAGACCTCGTGCTCGGAGATACGGAAGCGCCTTTTCTTTCCCAGCACCCTCCCAGAGTTGTTTCTCATAAAATTTTGTCGCCAGTTCGAGGAGAGCAAAAAGTCGGTCTTTATTTTCTTTTTGTCCTGGCTCGGACGCTCTATACTTCGGCAATTCGACGCCAGCTTTTTCTGCTAATAGTGTTAATGCTTCACGAAAATCGAGACCCTCCATTTCCATCACAAATGCAAAGGCATCCCCTCCCTTACCGCAACCAAAACAATGCCACATATTCTTTTCCTCATTCACCATAAAAGAAGGACTCCGCTCCTGGTGAAAAGGACAACAAGCCTTATAGTGGGCACCGGATTTTTCTAAACGGACATAGGTACCAATAAGCTCCACTATATTGAGCCGGGATTTTATTTCTTCTGTCGTTGTGTCAGCCATAGATCTCGCAACAAATAATACTGCCTTTCTTTAGGGTAGCGCTAAATAGCCCTACAAAGCAAATCCCGCCATGCTTGTGACAGGCGGGAGGTTTCATTTCTTTTTCTTGGCTATTTCTTGTTTCCAACGATAATCAGAATATCGGCACTCGGGGCCGTCTCGCCACTCGGCAGCGAGCCTATCGTGCCACCAAACGTATCCGCCAGTTTTTTTGCTACATCAGCATTTTTTCCTGAAAGATCAACAACAGTGTTTCCCTCATAATCGGTCTTAGCGGCCTTTTCTTTTACGGCCACTACTGTATTAGGAAACTGCGTCTTTATTTCGTCCTCAAGTGTATTGGTAACACCAATTTTTGTCGAGCCATTATAGAGAGCAATGGAAGGAGTGGTTACCGATGTCGTATTGAGCGTTTCTTGCGAGGCAGATGTTGGTTCGGTAGGCGGTACAGCGACCGGAGCAGAGGGCGCTGGTTGATTCACATTGACGGTTGTCATATCAACAATCTTCTTCTGGCTGGGACGATAGAGAATAGCACGCCCTCCCTGACTAAAAATGAGCACCTTATCACCATTTTCCGCCTTCTGAAAAAAGGGCTGTCCAGCGAGCTTTTCCTTGTCCGTAACGGTAGCCAACGTTGGTGTCTCACCTTCTGGAAGGAGAATATTCTTACCAATTTCCTTGGTCAAATCGGCTATCTCCTGTGCATCTTTGACGGCAGCTGTTTGACGATACTGGTAGTAAAAGTAGCTAGCAATAGTCACGGCCAAACCAAGTAATACCACCAGGATAATAATCACTGGGAGTGTCCGGCTTTCCTTTTGAACGACCACTGGTGTAGGAATAGCTACGACTGTTTTTGGTATTTTTGCGACGCGTGCCATAGTATTTTCTTTTCTTTATTGTAGCGCACAATAGAGTATAAGAGCAAGATTTTTTTCAGATTACTCCACTCTATCATAAGAAGTCTTCGCGACTTTCTCGATAACTTTTTCCATATCACTATAGACATTCCCCTCCGTCATAACACAGAGAATGAAGGGGTCTTTCGGCTTATAAATAATGCCACAGTCATTCAAAATATGAGTCAAAGTATTGCCATCCTTATCAGTTCCAACGGCCTCGCCAAATTTATGAGAAACGATGACTCCCTGTGGCACACCAGCAACCAGGCCTTTGGTGAAGGTTGACTGCGAAAGAGTCTGGAGAAGCTCCTGGGAATAATCAATATTCAAATAGGAACCATTAAACAACATTCGAAAGATACTCGCATAGACTCGAGCAGAAACAGTCCATGCCCCCTCCCCTTCTCCTACTGGTGGCTGATAGATACCGAGATCACTGAGAACTTTATCCCGAAACAATCCACTTGCCTCAGCCAAAGGTGTAAAGGGGGCATTATCAGAAAAAACGAGCATGTGACGAATCATCTCCTGCACCGTATAGTACTTTCCCGGCTCCATTGGTTCTGCAGGCGGATAATTCTGATCCGAATTATCAGGGGTGTCCGGTGCGATCTGGAGTTGTTTCTTGAAAATATCTGGTTCCAGTTCGGCAATTTTGTAGTAGGTGACGGCGATAGGCAGCTTAATGAGACTGGCCGGATAAAAGGTATCCGTATCATTCACCCCAAACCAACGCTTTGAATCTAAATCACGATAGAAAACCGACGCTCGAACAATATGATGATCTGCTTTCTCCTGCTCAATAAGACGTGTAATTTCTCGATGGAGACTCTCTACCTGATCAGCCTTTCCATCGATGGTATCACAGTTAATATCTCCACTCAAAAGTGTATACTGCTTTTTACATTCTTGTTTACGCAGCCGCGCTTCACTTGGCTGATTGACAACCCAATACGAAAAAACACCGAGAGAAAAAACGATGGGGAGAAGGATATATTGGGTGTATTTTTTCCACATGCCTCCCAGTATAGAGTAACAACCATCATCAGACAAGAAAAAAACCGCCCACTCTGGTACGGTTTATTTCACTATTATGGAGCAGGAGTTTCTTCTATTGGGAGAGCGGGATCAGGTCCTGCTGGTACCGTCTCTGGCAAAGGAGTCGGGGCTGGGCCAGGTATTGGCGCTACAACAGGAGGGAGTGGGGTAATCGGCTCTTTCCCAGGGTCTGATTCATCGCC
This sequence comes from Candidatus Moraniibacteriota bacterium, assembly GCA_043739895.1. Taxonomy (GTDB): domain Bacteria; phylum Patescibacteriota; class Minisyncoccia; order Moranbacterales; family UBA1568; genus UBA1568. Next base: position 489 of record JAYUDH010000078.1, on the reverse strand, counting down.
CTCTGATACCGATACACTGGCCTTTTTGACCGCCAGAGCCACCCAGGAGAATTGTAGATCGTAAGGCGCTTTTTTGCTCAAAACAATGGTGAAGCCATCCGCACTCTTTTCTGTCACGATGTATTTCACATCAGCTCCAAACACGGTCTCAAGATAATCCTTTTCAACGGCAGCTACATCAGCTTTGAGCGTCTCATCCATTTTCTTGTCGATGAGCGGTGACTGGTCATTGGTCATACTGACAGCCACAATTGGTTGACGCTCATAGGGAGTCGTAAAGGAAACATGTACTCTCCGTTCGTCTTTCTTGATGATAGCAAAGCCGGCAGTGTCCGCTCCGAATGTTGGCGCCTGTTCAAAGGCGACATGACCTCGAAACAGCGCGTCATCTAAGAACGTGGCTAATTTGGCAAAGAGTGTGTTTCCATCAAACTGCGCGTCTCCGCCATTACGAAGTGCGCCTGCCACTGAGAGCTTCCCTAAAATACT
>JAYUDH010000077.1:0-10469 GCA_043739895.1 Candidatus Moraniibacteriota bacterium | reverse complement strand
CGAAAGAAACAAACCAGCCATGCGTTTGATGATTCGATCCAAACTGAGCCGTCCCTGTTTTTCCCGCCACTGCCACAGGTAAGCTTTGTAATGGTTGAGCGGTACCTTCGGTCACCGTTTCTCGCATACCCTCTCTCACGATACTCAGAATTTTTTTATCCACAAAATTCTGACGAATAATAACTGGCGGGACCGCAGTCACCTTTCCATCAAATGATCTGACTTGAGAAACGACTCGTGGAGCATAGAGCGTTCCTCCGTTTGCAATTGCCGCAATAGAGTTCAGAATCTGAAGTGGTGTTGCTGTAACAAATCCCTGTCCAATGGCCGCATGGTAATCGTCACCAATATACCACCGTTCCCCAATTTTTTCCTGCTTCCAGCTCGGGGTAGGAATAAATCCCTCCGCTTCACTCCCGAGATCAATACCCGTTTTTTCTCCATAGCCAAAAAGATTTTCATATTTTTTCATCCTCTCCATCCCGAGCCCCTTGATATTGCCATACCCTCCACCTACCGAGTAGAAGAAAACATCACTCGACACAGCAATCGCACGACGAATATCAGTGAAACCATGAGCCTTCCAGTCTCCAAAAAAGAAATTTCCAATACTAATACCGCCACGACTCTCAATCTGAGTATGCTCATCAACCACTCCCTCAGAAAGCGCTGCCGTAGCCAGTACTGGCTTGATCGTTGATCCTGGTGGATACGCCCCCGCTATGACGCGATTAAAGAGCGGCTCCGAAGGATCAGTCACCAGCTGCTGATAATCATCATTGGAGATTCCAGAGGCGAAGAGATTATTGTCAAAACTTGGTAAACTGACCAGTGCTCGTACCGCGCCATTTCTCGGATCCATCACAACAGCCGCTGCTCGCTTGAGATTATTTTTTTCCAGTACAGCCTGGAGACTATCAAAGAGCTTCTTCTGTAAATCAGCATCGATATTCAGAATAACGTCTTGACCAGGGATGGGCTGCACCACACCAAGATCTTTCTTGACCTGGCCAAAAGCATCGACCTCAACACGTTTGAGACCGTGTGTCCCCCGAAGTTCAGTTTCATAACTCTTTTCTACGCCCTGTTTCCCGATAGAATCAGTGAGCAGGTACTCAGGATGGAGAACGAGCTCCTCCTTGCGAATCTTCCCTTCGTATCCAAGAATATGAGAAAAAATAAGACTATCAACATAATTTCGTTCTGTCGTCTTATACAGACTCACTCCCGGGAGATAATTACTTCGACTGAGAAAAAGAAGTGTTTCTTCTTGACTGATACGCTGCTTAATAAGAAGTGGTGATGTAGTGCGGCGATCCAATTTCTCAAACACATCTGAAAGAGTGTCTGATTCAAGAGAGAATGTTTCGGCGAGAAGTTGTTTCATTTCAGCCTGCTCTCGAGGTTGTTCGGGGACGTCAGCTGGTATAAGTACGGCGTCCATGCTCGGAACATTGTAGACCAGTGGCTTTCCATATCTGTCGTACACAATACCTCGTGGAGCCGGAATAATAAGAGCTCGCAAACTATTCCTGAGTGCGATAGCACGATAGTCACCCCCTTTCATAATACTGAGATAGAACACTCTCCCGCCCAAAAGACCGAGGAGGAGAAACATTACGAGAACAAACCACAGCGAAAGCGAACGATTCAGCGGATACTCCATTTTCATGACGTCTCGCTCTGTCATCGTTAAAACAGCATCATCTATTTCTATGCCCCCTTTTTTGTGAAGAAATATTTTTTTTCGAATGAAAATTCCCATATACTCATTTAACGAACTTGTTGAAATTTCCGTTGTTGCATAGATCTTAGGTATCCTTCAAACCGCTGTATCAAAACATAGGTCACTATGAACACAGGAAAAAAGAGTGCTAGGGAGAAAAAGACGTGTTCTCCTTGCGGCATAAGTACCAAGAGTGATGGTGCACCGGAAGTCATTGGTTCGTATACCATAAAAGAAAAAAGTGTTTGATAAAAAAGAGTTCCTCCAAAAGCAATGATGGCATAGAGAGCGAGACCGAAACCTCGATGTTCAATAAGAAGTCGCCGTGAAAGAAAACTCGTTCCATAAGAAAAAATAACAGCGTAAACAGAAAACCACGTCACTCGCCCCAGAGTGGTCGCATCATAGAGAAGCGTCAAGGGTACCGTCATCAGCAGTGCTGATGGAAACCCGCGAACCAGGGTGAGTATAACAACGACACCGAGGAGAAAAAGCGGGGCACGAAACCATGGAAAAAGGATATCGAAAAATGAAAATTGTAGGAAGATGCAGAAGAGAAGAATACTTATACTGAAAAAGAAGGGTTTCATGGTCGTAATGAATTCTTGATAATAAAAACGTAACGAAGCGACGTAAAGTCTACCGGAGAAATAATAGATGCCTGGCGATAGAGATGATCAACTGAAAGGTGTGATTCCTGAAGTGATCCAATGAGAAGATTACGAGGAAATTCACCACCAAGACCCGATGTCACCAAGCGATCAGAAATGGTCAGCGTCGCATTCTGAGGAACCATATCAAACAATATTCCTAGCCCATATTCTCCACGGACAATACCTTGAGCCTCACCCTCAACCGTCACTCCGCTCACGACGCTTTCTGGGTGCGTGAGAAGCATAACCCTTGAACTCTCAGGAAAAACCTCCATCACTCGACCAACAAGAATACTATTGTAGGCAATGACCGACATACCACGTTCTATTCCCTGCAGCCTCCCCTGGTCTATGGTCATCCAGTTACCGAGCCCAGCAGCATCACGGCCAATCACCTCGGCCGCCTGAAGATGATAATTATTCCTTGGGAGTAACTCTAATTCCTTTCGCAGTTCTTCGTTCTCCCCTGAGACCGCCTGCCATTTGGCGTTTTCCGCCACCAAACGAACATTCTCTTGTGCGAGTCGATCATTATCATGTTTTAAATCTCCTATCGACGTAAAAAAATGAAAAGTATCTCGTACTTCAAAAGCGAAGGAAGAGAGAATTCCTTGAACGGGCCACGCGATCGTCGCTATCACTACTCTCAGTGGCTCCATGACAAAGCGCGGTTGAAAGAAAACACAAAGCACAATAAACGTCACTACTATGAGTGCTCGAGAAAATTTTGTTTGTGTGAATTTTCGCCGGAGCGCCATACAAATGATAGATCAGAATTTTTAACACACAAGAGTCTTCTATCTTAGCCAAGCGGCCTGTTTTGTTCCTCTTCAATAAGAACCCCTTTCAATAACTCCATGTCATCCAGTACGATTCCTGTGCCGCGAACAACTGCCGTCAACGGATCCTCCATCATGCGCACAGGGATACCTGTTTGATTCGCGATGAGCTTATCCATTCCACGAATAAGACTCCCCCCTCCAGCAAGAATGATACCGCGCTGCATAACATCCGCTAAAAGCTCCGGCGGCGTTTCTTCGACGACCGTTTTAATATTGTTCACAATAATGCGAATAGAGCGCGACAAAGCTTCACGAATATGTTCATCAGTTGCCATCACCTCTTTCGGCAATCCAGAAACAAGATCTCGCCCACGTAGCGGAAAAGTTAATCGCTCACGCTGTGGATAGGCGCTCCCAATAGCAATCTTTGCTTCCTCTGCTGTTCGCTCACCAATCAGGATGTTGAATTCATCACGACTAAAACGTACAATATCCTCATTCATCTCATCTCCTGCCACTCGTAAGCTTCGTGAGATAACAACACCACCCAGAGAAATAACAGCGATTTCTGTTGTTCCACCGCCAATATCTACTACCATATTGCCAGCGGCATCCGTCACTGGGAGGCGAGCACCAATAGCAGCTGCCATCGGCTCATCAATAAGGAAGGCCTGGCGAGCACCTGCGTTGACTGCTGCCTCAATAACGGCACGCTTTTCTACCTCCGTCACACCGGAAGGGATACCAATAAGGACTCGCGGGCGCCGTAAAAAGGCAAAGTTTTCCTGATTCACTTTGTTGATAAAATACCGGAGCATTTGTTCCGTAACTTCGAAATCACTTATCACGCCATCCACCAAAGGACGTGTCGCTACGATATGCCCTGGCGTCTTTCCTACCATCTTTTTGGCTTCGCGCCCAATAGCGAGAATCTGTCCTGTGCGCTGATTAATGGCCACAACCGAAGGCTCATTAATAACAATCCCCTTCCCGCGAACGTAGACGAGGGTATTCGCTGTTCCTAGGTCGATACCGATGTCTTGTGAGAGATGGCTAAAAAACCTCTCTATAAGGGTTTTTTGAACACTTTTGATAATACGCTCGAAACTCAGCATGGGAAGATAAATATTTGATAGACAAAAAAACAGGACATCCTCCATTCTAGCCTATTCCAAAGAATATTTCCAGTATAGAAATATCACCAAAAAACGAATCAAAATATGCAACAAAAAACCACTATTCTTCACAAAAGAGCTCAGAATAGAGAGTATTACCAAGTAGCTTACTCGCTAGCAGACAGTAAAATCAAGTACCTGCCTGTTATTTTTTCAACGAAATGCCTAATTCTTGCAGTTGTTCTGGTGAAACTTCTGCTGGTGATTCCATCATCGGATCCTTCCCTTCTCCGGTCTTAGCAAAAGCAATCACTTCTCGAATATTGGGTTCATTTTGTAGGAGCATTATCAAGCGATCAAAACCAAAGGCTAATCCGCCATGGGGCGGTGTTCCCGAGGCAAGTGCCTCAAGCATATGACCAAAGTTATTCTGAATCCGCTCTTCAGCATACCCCATAATTTCAAATACCTTTTTCAGAGCGGCTGGAACGTGATTACGAATACCTCCCCCACCAATTTCATAGCCATTGAGTACCATATCATACTGAGCCGCCACAATATTCCCAATATTTTTTTGGGCCATCAAGTCTTCCATGTACTCTGGCTTCGGAGCAGAAAAGGGATTATGGGTAAAAGTCCAACCACCCGTATCAGTCTTTTCAAAAAAAGGAAAGTCCACCACCCAGCAGAAGGCGAGAAGATTGGGATCATTTTTATCCTCGCGAATATCTGGCTTGTCGCTCTGATACTTCTCCATCACCTCTTGATAGGTGAAACGCGGAAAAGGAAGTTGCTGGATTCTCTTTTCCGGATAGAGCGTTTGAACAAGTTCAGTAATGAGTTTCTCATTCATCGCCATAACATCTTCCTGTACCACAAAACTCATTTCCAAATCGATTTGAGTAAACTCTGGTTGGCGATCACCACGAGTATCCTCATCACGAAAGCAACGAGCAATTTGAAAATACTTTTCGAAACCCGCCGCCATCAAAAGTTGCTTGTATTGCTGCGGAGACTGAGGGAGTGCGTAAAATTTCCCCTTATCGAGGCGCGAGGGAACAATATAATCACGTGACCCTTCAGGGGTTGACTTGGTCATGTTCGGCGTTTCGATCTCTACAAATCCTTCCTTGGTATAAAACTCTCGCACAAAGTGTGTTACTTTGTGTCGATTACGCATATTCTGTTGCATTCGTTCTCGACGCAAATCCAAGTAGCGATATTTGAGACGAATCTCCTCATTGATCTCTTTCCCATCAGAGGAGAGATCAAAAGGAGGCGTCGTCGCCTCATTGAGGACGACTAAAGAGAGGACCTCGATTTCGATACCACCATTTGGTTGCTCTCTATTGATCAATTTTTCTGGTCGAGCATTGACGATTCCTCGTACCTCTACTACCCATTCTGAACGTAGTGTTTGCGCCACGCTCAATGCCTCTTGATGCTGCGGAAGAACCACCATCTGAATCTTGCCACTCCTGTCTCGTAGATCAAGAAAAATAAGCTTCCCATGATCCCGACGGATATCAATCCACCCTTGTAGTCGCACCTCTTCTCCGATATGCTGCACTGATTCACTGATGAGTGTCCGTTTCATGGTATCCATATGCGTATTCATTACAAGTCATTCCCTTCCTCCCTGCTCACTTTTTAAAAAAATCATTGACCGCGTACGCCAATTCGCTTGGCGTCATCTCGGTCTTGAGAAACGCCTTGGCCACAATCTCTGCCTCAGCCAATAGTTGTATATCCTCGTCTTCCAGTGACACAGAGGCCGAAAGGAGAAAAATAGGAATATTTTTTCCCTTCTCTGTTTCTTTCAACTTATTGATAAATTCTCTTCCATCCATATTTGGCATAACTACATCAGTGATGATGAGATCAAACATTTCATCGAGGGCCACCTGTAAGCCCTGTGCGCCGTCTGTTCTTGTTACCACTTCATACCCCTCCCCTCTCAGACGTTTACTAAACATTTCCACAAAGGCCGGCTGATCTTCAATCAAAAGAATACGCTTATTGATTGACTGTTTTTCTGTGCCGGTATTCTTAACCTGTTCTGCAAATTGACGGAGAAAACGATTAATTTCCACTACCACCTCCGAAGGGGAAAACTCCGTCTTGGAAATGAAACCATTGGCACCCAGTTTGAGTACCTGCTCTCTATCCTCAGGACTACTCAGATTACTGAATACAACAATCCTGAGACTTTGATCATATTCTTTGTTATGACGAAGCTCACGAAGCACCTCTGTGCCGCTCATTTCCGGCAAAACGAGATCTAAAAGAATGAGATCAAAAAACTGCTCTTTGACTTCTTTAAGCACCGCCCTGCCCGTAGGAGCATTGGTCACCTCAAACCCGGATGTTTCGAGTTTCTTTTTATAGATCTCGGCAATAAAGGGGTCATCCTCAACGAGAAGAATCTTAGACATAAACACAGTAGACGATTAGATATCACATTCACGATAGCAGAAAATACTCTCTACATCAACATCCTACACCACCTCATCGTGAGATGCGGGATTCTTGATAGGAAGTTTAATAACGAAGCAAGCACCCTTCCCCTTTCCTTCAGATTCGACAGAAAGAAAACCCTTATGTGCCTGAACAAAACTCTTTCCTACATACAGGCCGAGTCCAGTCCCTGAGACATCCAGTTTCATTGTTTCTGAACTTCGAGTAAACTTCTCGAACAAACGCTCAGCGTCCTTCAGGTCAACCCCGATACCCGTATCAGCAATCTTCACCACTACAAAAGATTTTTCCTCCTCAACACTTACCGTTACGCCCCCCTCCTTGGTATACTTAATAGCATTATCGACTAAATTCGAAATGACTTCTCTCATCTTATTCACATCAATAGATATTTTCGGCAAAGGCTTCTTGGGTAGCTTCATTTTGAGGGACAGCTTCTTTTCTTTGGCCATAAGAGAAAACATATCCACCAGATCAGTCACTAATGGCTCGATCTGAGTCTCGGTAAAGTTATAGTGTACCCGTCCGCTCTCGATACGAGAAATACTGAGTAGGTCTTCCACCAACTGCGACATGCGATTATTGACCACATACACCTTGTTCAAAATATCTTGAACGGTCGCAGTGACTTCGCCGTAGGACCCTTCGAGCACGAGTGAGATATACCCTCGAATAGCGGTCAGCGGTGTACGAAGCTGGTGCGAGGCAATGGAAATAAATTCTGACTTCGCAGTATCAAGTCGTCGCAACTCCTGATTTGCCACCGCCAAGCGTTTCGACAACTCTTCCATTTCTTCTTTACGTTTTACCTCCTCCTTTACTGATCGAATGAGGATAATACCAAAAATAGCAACAAGAATGAATGTTATAGAGACGAGGATGTAAGTTGTGAATTCTTTAACAAAAAATAATTGTGAACCGATGAGGGTCATTAGACCAAAAACCAATGCCTGCGCTCCGAGAAGTCTAACACTAAAAGCCTGATATCTAACAATGAGATAGCTCAAGAAAGCAAGAAATACAGGCATTCCAAAAAGTCCATATTGCAAAATCTTCCAATTATTTGGATTACTTGGGTTGATAGCCGAAGCAATACTTCCCGCAATATTTGCACCAGAAAATGAGAGGAGGAACAGAATTGATCCCAATGATAGATACACCACTTGATTCCGTTCTGCTCCACTGGTCTTTGCCATCTTCTGTATTACATAACCAACCAGCGTCAGCAAGAAGACCCCTTCAAGAAAATAAAAATAGTTCACCAATATACCCTGTTGTGCCTCGCATAACACTCCATCAAATCCGGTAATATTATAGGTAGTTGGATTTAAAAAAAGAAGTGGGAGAAATAGAATACTGAAGAATACCTTGTACTTAAAATGTACATCTTTTTTTTCGAGAAATACGTATACAAAGTAGAGGGTCAGACAACTTACCATGTTTTCAATCATATTAATGATTGACCAAAAAAACATTGTCTTACGACTATCAGGGCTACTCCAAAGAATTAGATCAAAAAAAGACCAGAGTGCGAACGCAATCGTTACAAGAAAAAACAATTTCCCCGATAAGTCCCTTCTATTTTTAGAATAAATAAATAACCCCAGCAATAAAGAGACGATCGCTGTCGGAATATGTGAATAATACAGAATATGATTTTCAGCGAGAAATGTTTGAATAGCAAGATAACAGTTTTCGGAATGTGTTACGAGATTAAAATCCATAGTCTAAATATTATTACTCTGTATTATCTTCTCTATAGTACCATAGACTGACTGCGGGTAATGACGCCAACGCAAGTTCTCTTCCTCTTCCAATGAAACTGCACGTACAATTAATGGCTTTACTCCAAATATCTCCGAAACTTTTCTGTAATTGGGAAGAAAAACATCCCTTGTGAGATCACCATATTCCCCATTCAACAGGTAATTCTCAAAAAGGACACCGTGACAAATAAACAGCGATAGAAAATATCTATAGTAATTTTTTGATAGCGATCCCTTATTTTTTAAAAAATGAGAAGCATCAAAAAAATCTATATCGGATCCCGTTAATCTTGCAAAGGCGTTATGAAAATCCACAAAACTAGTACCAAAAATTGTTTTAACATCTCGAAACCTCTTACCATTCCACTTATTAAAATCTACTATATTCAGTGAGGAAAGCTTCTCTCCGCCATTTCTCCCCAATCCATCATAGAAGAAAAGTTTACACAGATAGTACTTATCGAGATTTTTTGTCACCAACTTATCATCTAAATATCCGAAACATACTGGTCTGAGGTCAATTTTTTTTGCCAAATCTGAAAAATGAAGCATCTCAAAATTCGGACTCAAAACCTGTCTCGCTACAATTGCACGAGGGGCTGTCCGAAATATTTCTGGGAGATCTCCCTCTAAGAACAACTCCACTTTTTTTCGTAATGTTTCATCATTCCATCGCCTCCATATCTCATTTTTTGCAGCTTCTAGAGATATATAGATACCATCAAGTTCGCTTCTCAATTCAGACTCCTCATTTAAATTTATCATAAAACTATCAGCTTCACTCCGCCACAGGATTCGTGATTGTGGTATCCTCATCCGAAGGAGATGCCAACTCACTCTCATTTTTTGGATTTTTTGATGAATAATCAACAGGATCATTACATAACACACCTTCTTCAGCTGCAACAATATCACAAAGCTTCACGGTGCATCCTTTTTCGTTTTCTGGGCAAGCGAGGGCTTCACACCCCTCTGAGGATGGATTACACCTCGGAATATTTCTTGCGTTGCGATCAAGGAGCTTATAAAAAGAAATGTTCTCCTCAGGGTTTTCCGAACAAACCTCAGCTGCAGGATCACATTGATAGATAAAACAGGCTTCCGTATACGGGTCACAGTCAACTTGAGATCGAATAGTATAGTCACTAAGAACTATGAAACGAAAAAACGCAAGACCCACCGAAAGAGCTATAGCACTCAAAAAAAACACCAGCCAAAAAAAAGATTTTTTACAATTTGTTGATACTTCTTTCGATTGTGTCCCCATAGAAATAAATCTATCCCATTAACTAATCAAGTATATCCCTACAGCAATAATACAGCATGCCAGGATTTTTGTCTTGAAGGCAACGAGTTGCTCTTTATACATCCGATGAGCCTTGTCTTGATTGAGAAAAAGAAAGACTGGTACAAGGAGAAGGCTGAGCACCATAACAAAAATAGGAGAGAGGCTTCCAATAACAGCAACAAAAGAAACAGTAGGACTGAGATCAATGGCACGCTGCGTCGCCACGACACCGAGTAAATTAAGCACTTCAGCAACGACAAAAATAAGAAGGTACTTTCTGCTTATCCCCACCAGATGCCGCAGTCGCTTCCGCAGTGGCCAGGGATCAAAAAAAGAAAGGGTAAGCCCTGTTACCGTCGCGCCAAGGGAAAATAAAAGAAAGCCCGTCCAAAAATCACCAGCCACCTTGCTATATACCCATCCTTGAAGCACCATGCTCAAAGAAAGAAAGAAAACACCTCCTGACATAAGGGTAAAAACCTTTTTCAACTGTCTCTCCTTTACTTTCTCATGAAGAGTAAAAATCATTGCTCCAATGAAAGCAAGAAAAATACCGCTGTAATGAATGAGTGAGAGTTTTTCCCCGATGAAAAACCAGGCCAAAAAAGGTACCAGCGGCACGCTCACATTCCACAAAGCCTGCAGCACGACCATGTCACTC
>JAYUDH010000076.1:0-10475 GCA_043739895.1 Candidatus Moraniibacteriota bacterium | reverse complement strand
GGTATTGCTCGTGTTGCTCGTACTACCCCTGGCTATCAATTTTTTGGAGGGATTATTTTAGGGACAGGTGTCAATGATAATCACATTGAAAGAAATGGGATCGGAAGTACTTCCCCAGTCTTGCGTGGTTTCTAATAAGGGGGGGCAGCGAATACTTTTAAGTGGTACGTGCTATGAAAATTGCTTTCATTGGACAAAAGGGTATCCCGGCTATTGCTGGAGGTGTTGAGAAACATGTCGAGAAGCTTTCGACACGTCTCGCTTCGCAGGGGCACGAGGTAACGGTCTACGTCCGTTCCCACTATACCCCCGTGACCTTAGAGGAATTTGAAGGAGTAAAACTGGTGCATGTACCGAGTATTCATACGAAGCACTTAGATGCGATCACGCACACACTTTTTGCAACGCTGCACGCACTTTTTACTCCCTACGATATTATTCACTATCAGTCTATTGGTCCGAGCATTCTTTCGGTTATCCCACGTCTTCTCAAACCAAAGAGTCGTGTTATTGCTACTTTTCACAGTCGTGACTACTTTCACCAGAAGTGGGGAGTGGTAGCGAGAGCGCTTCTTCATATGGCTGAATATATTACCTGTACGGTGCCGGAGCGGACGATCGTGAGCAGCGAAACACTGATCGAATATGCCAAGGCCTCCTATGGTCGTGATGTGACTTTCATTCCCAATGGAGCAGAAGTAGCTTTTGAATCTGATACGGCAGCGCTCGATCTCTTTGGGTTGCGTCCAAAGCGCTACCTCTTGGCCGTCAGCCGACTTGTTCCGCACAAAGGGACACATTATCTGATTAAAGCCTTTAAAGAATTGGAGGATACAAATAAGCTCCCCAATAATTTTAAGCTGGTTATTGTTGGCACCCACGCCAATACAGAGGAGTACGAATCGTTTCTGAAATTGTTGGCACGCGGACGTAAGAATATTTTGATGGTGGGTGAGCAAACTGGAAAAGTTTTGGAGACGCTTTATTCACAGGCGTATTTGTATGTGCAGCCATCTGAAAACGAGGGGCTGTCACTCGCATTACTTGAGGCCATGGGTCACGGTTTGTTACCTGTGGTGAGCGATATCGAAGCGCACAAAGAAGCAGTCGCCAATACGGGAGCATTTTTCCCGGTGAAGGATGTTGATGGGTTGAAGCGTGAACTCGCATATTTTATCAATCGCAGTGATGAAGTAGCGGTTCTTGGCCGCATGGCTCAAGAGCGGGTGCGTGAGCACTACAGTTGGGATGCTATCGCCAGACGAACGATCGAAGTGTATGAAAATGTTATGCATCCAAACAACCTGAAAGAACCCTATGCGTCTCTCCGCAGTAAATAAATACCTCCTGCCACGTACCGTTTGGCAGCGCGCCTTTCTGGTGACGCTTTTTTTTGTCACCATTGCCTCCTTGCTTTTCTGGCTTGATTTTTTTCGTGTCTACAAATCAGAAATCAGTGTCTTGGTTATCACGCGATCGCCGAATGTCGTCACAGAACAAGTGGCGGTGAATTTTACTGACCTCGCCAAAAACCTTTCTTTTTATGAGCGAGTCCTTTCTCAGAACGATCTTATTGATGACGATTTCGAGGGACAGCCAAAAGACAAACGAAAGGCTCTCTGGAATCATGTCGTTACCGTGACGCACACCGCAAAGAGTGGTGTGCTCATGGTTTCCGCTCTTCAAGAGACAGCAGAAAAGGCACGTCTTCTTTCTCAAGAAACAGTGAAAGCGCTCTTCTCTGTTGCTGCGTTTTACTATAATATAAAAACAGATATTGATTTGCGCATTGTTGACGAACCGATCGTCAAACCGGTAGTGAGTGATCCTTTGTGGTATGGGCTGACCAGTTTTGGCAGCGCCTTTGGAGTGACTACTCTTTTCTTCCTTGCTCTTTCCTTTGCACCGTATTTGTTTCGAGGAAAAAAGCGCACCGTTTCTTTTGAACATAATGTAAAGGGGACTGCACCGGAAAAAGCCTATCCAGACTTTGCCATCGGGGATGCTGTTCCCTTTATTGACCCACGAAAGTTCGTTCCTGCGCGACCTGCCACACTCTCTTTTGAATCGTTCCCTGAAGAAGAAAAGATTCGTCAAGAAATTCTCGATACGGTACCAGAGAACACTGTTATTACGAACCCTTTGGAGGACGCCTCTTCAGAAAAACTATTGCCAGGCATGGATATTGATGTTTCTGAACTTCCATTTCGGTTCGAAGAAGTTGCCCCTGAAAAAATAAAGAGTGAGGAAAAGGCTGTATCAGTCACTGAAACCGCTATCCTCCTGGCACCACCCGTTATTCATCAAACGATTGTTCCGAGGGAGATAAAGCGTGGGGAACCGAGCATTGAGGAATACAAGCGACGCCTCAATGAACTGTTAGCGGGTGGTAAATAACTAGAGGCATATAGTATGAAAGAACGCTCAAACATATTCTGGTTTTCTTTTGTTGTTCTTGCTGTTGTCTTTCTTTTCGGTTGGTTTGTTTTTTGGGAAATTCGTACCCATAACTTTGGAAGCTTGAGGCGCTTTTTAGGGATTCTTCCTCTCGCACAGGAGACGAAAACAGATCTCGGTACGGTGGTTTCTTTGGCAGATTCACTTTTGTATACTGGAGGACAGGAAAAAGTGTTCTTGGTACTCTTCCAAAATAATATGGAGCTCCGCCCAGGCGGCGGCTTCATCGGCTCCTTCGGTATTCTTAAGGTGCGAGATGGCGCTATAACAAGTTTTGCTGTCCATGATACGGGGAATTTCGATGGTCGTATCCCTGATACGGTGGCCCCACCATACCCAATGAAAGAGACCTTGAAGATTCCGTCGTGGAAGTTGCGTGATTCGAATTAGTCCCCTGATTTTGGAGAAAATGCCAAATGGGCAGAAGATTTTTACCATATGGGTCAGGGAGGGGAGCAATTTGATGGTGTTATTGCTGTCACCGCCAATGTCCTTACATCCTTCTTGAAAGTGACTGGACCGGTAGCGATCGAGGGTTTCCCGGGGACCTATGGTGGTGATAACGCTATTATTGATCTGGAATACCAGGTAGAGCAGGGGTATCTGAAACAGAACATTGACTTTGGTGAACGTAAGTCAGTCATGAGTATGTTAGGACTCGAGATACTCCACCGCGTGAAGGCGCTGCCACTTCAGAAAAAATACGAACTCTTTCAGGTGATGCTCGAAGATCTCAATCAGAAGGATGTGCAGTTGTTATTTAAGGACGAAAACCTCCAGCGTGAAGTAGTGGCCTCGGGATGGGATGGTGCCATGGATAGTACCTGGCAGGACGATTACCTCCTTTTGGTTGATGCAAACCTTAACTCGTTTTAAGAGCGATTACTATGTAAAGCGCTCCTATCACTACACGGTCAACCTAACAACAGAAGCCCCTGAGGCGACGCTTGAGGTGACCTACAAACATACCGCCAAGACGAAAGATTGGTTTACCAAGGATTATCAAACCTTTCTCCGTGTCTATGTACCAGAGGGCAGTTTTTTGAAGGAGGTAACAGAAGGGGCGACAGCGCCGGTGTTTGGGAGCTTCATGAACAAAAAGTATTTTGGCGTTTTAGTGCACGTGCCACTTGGCACTGAAAAAACAGTAACCTTCCACTATGTATTACCAAAGACTATGGAAAAACAGTGGTACGACCTCAAAGTAGAAAAACAACCAGGACTGAATGATGTTCCTGTTTCGGTGACGCTCATAAAAGCGAATGGTGACAAAGAGGAAAAATCATTTATCCTCAATCGTAATACCGTGTTCAGTGAAGTGAAATAGATATACACACTTTCGAAGCGTGAGTTTCGAGGTGGTCGCAAGGGGGTATCCTGCATGTGCGAAATGATACCCCTTGGTGACCACTCTTTTGTTTGGTGGTGTGGGGTTTTCTTTAAAAATCAACAGCGCGGTGCTTGCACCTGGAGGTGACCATGAATGAATATATGATAATGTCTCTGATGGTATTGGGGACGATCATCGTCTCCTCTCGCCTGTGGAATATCACAGGAAGAAGTCAGGAGGAGATTCAAGGGATAGCCTGGCCATTCCTGGGACGATCCATCTGTCCTCTCGTCGTGCTTGAGGGTTCCATATACCATCGTGTCTTGCGTCTCATAGGGGTCACTGCTTTGAATACCTTTGCAATGGGGCTCATGGTCGTGTTCAGTCTTCAGGAGCCAATTGATTGGTGGTGGATGCTCATGGGGATCGTTTCGTTCATTCTCAGTGAAGGAATCATCATCGAGCTCTTTAG
Source organism: Candidatus Moraniibacteriota bacterium (assembly GCA_043739895.1). GTDB lineage: Bacteria > Patescibacteriota > Minisyncoccia > Moranbacterales > UBA1568 > UBA1568. The sequence continues at coordinate 6,216 of JAYUDH010000076.1, read as the reverse complement.
GGTTTCCCGACGGCGGAAATACGTCACTGATCTGCATATGTGCGGGAGAGTCCTGAGGACTACTACGCGTCAGGGACGAGGAACCGCCGAAGTAAAGACTTTTCGCAGGGTGGGTTAGGCCGACGAGTCACCATAGTTTTTTACTGCGGAACAGTGTTTCTGCAGTTTTTTCTTTTTATATAGTTAAAAATAGGGTTTTTTTATTCACAATCAAATGGTGGATTGTCTGATAATAACCTGTGATACAATGGAGATCGCAGGAAAGTATTTTTTTTGATAAGCACCTCTATGCGTTTTGATATTATTTCTTTGTTTCCGGAGAGTCTTACTACCTATTTCGGGGTATCGATTCTGAAGCGTGCCCAAGAGAAGTCTCTCATAGCTATTCATACGCACCAATTGCGTGACTTTGCTCATGACAAGCATAAAACTGTTGATGATACACCTTATGGTGGAGGTGCCGGGATGGTGCTCAAGGTGGAACCGATTGCCGAAGCACTGAAACACGTACGAGCACTCGATCCTCTAAAAAAGACGCGCGTCATTCTTTTTTCGGCGAAGGGAAAAATATGTACTCAGAAAGACGTGAAGCGTCTTGCCTCCTACGAGCGATTGATCCTCCTGTGTGGACGCTACGAAGGGGTTGATGAGCGGGTAGCAGAGCACCTTATTGATGAGGAATTGTCGATCGGTGCCTATGTCCTGACCGGAGGTGAGATTCCAGCTATGGTGGTCGCTGATGCGGTCTCACGTCTCATCCCGGGCGTTTTGGGGAATGCTGTAAGCGCAGAAACAGAGTCACATACCGAAGAAGGGATATTGGAATATCCTCAGTATACGAAGCCAGAGGAGTGGCAGGGGATGCGCGTGCCAGAAGTACTTCTCTCTGGTCATCACGGGGAAATAGACAAATGGCGGAAGAATCTTTCGGGGGAACAGAGCCACCGGGAGGCGGAGTAAGTCACGTTTTTTGTTATCATGAAAGAAACACAGCCGCATTTTGATCGCACTCTTTTTTTCACTATCCTGACACTTCTCGGTATTGGTCTCATTATGATTGCGAGTGCGGGGGTCGTGTATGGTCGAGTACGTTTTGGTGATGATTACTATTTTTTGAAGCGACAACTTCTGGGGCTAGGTGTTGGAATGTTGTTCTTGTATATCCTTCAAAGAATTTCGTATAAAGTATGGCAACGTTTTGTGGTGCCTATTTTCCTCATCGCACTTGTCCTTCTTGTTCTCGTTTTTATTCCTGGGTTTGGAACAACGGTCTATGGTGCGGCTCGCTGGGTGGACTTGGGCCCTTTTTCTTTTCAACCGAGCGAGGTAATGAAATTTGCCATCATCCTCTATCTTGCTGCCTGGTTATCGAATAAGGGGCGTGCCAAAACATCTGATTTTTTCGAGGGACTGGTGCCGTTTCTGGCCCTGCTTTCGGTGGTAGGGTTTCTCATTATCAAACAACCAGATACCGGAACGTTGGGACTTATCTTTCTTATCTCTTTAGCTATTTTCTTTGCTTCTGGGGCGAGTATTATTCATATATTCTCGCTTTTTTTTGGTGGCCTCGTTTCACTCTTCATTCTTATCAAGATAGCGCCGTATCGTTTGCAACGCTTTCTGGTTTTTATGAATCCTGAACATGATCCGATGGGATTCGGCTATCAGATGACGCAGGCACTCTTAGCCATTGGTTCTGGTGGGTTATTTGGCGTTGGCTTGGGGCAGAGTCGTCAGAAATTTAATTACCTCCCCGAACCAGTGACCGACTCCATCTTTGCTATTTTAGCCGAAGAACTTGGACTGATAGGGACAGTCGTTGTTGTTGCTCTTTTTCTTTTTCTCGCTTGGCGAGGACTTAAAATTGCCATGTATGCGCCCGATGAATTCGGAAGACTTTTGGCAGTGGGGATTGTTTCGTGGGTTGTTTTTCAGGCCTTTATTAATATTGCTGCTATCACAGGGCTCATTCCTTTGACGGGTATCCCGCTCCCTTTTATTAGCTACGGAGGAACGTCGTTGGCGGTGCTTTTGGCGGCGGTAGGAATCTTGCTTAATATATCCAAACACTCTACACTAAAGCCATAATATGGTGTGGAGATGGTAGAATAAAAGAAAAAAGAGTCACACTTTCCCTTAATGTTTTTTTTATGAGTATTCCTCGTGTCGTTCTTTCTGGTGGTGTCTCTGGTGGACATACCTTTCCTTTGATCGCTGTTGCTCGTTCACTCCGGAAACTTTTCCCCGATGGGATTGAATTTCTTTTTATTGGTTCGAGAGGTCGTTTCGAGAGTGAATCGATGGCGGCTGAGGGTATCCCCGCCGAGTATGTGTTGACTGGGAAGATGCGTCGGTATTTTTCTTTCAAAAATTTCATCGATCCTTTTAAAGTGCCTATTGGTTTTTTGCAGGCGTTATGGAAGCTGTATATTTTTATGCCAGATGCTGTTTTTGCCAAGGGTGGGTCTGCTTCGGTGCCAGTAGTTTTAGCGGCGTGGATCTTCCGTATCCCTGTCTTGATTCATGATTCCGACGCTGTAGCTGGTCGTGCCAATCGCTTCCTTGCTCGCTTTGCCAAAAGGATTGCCATTGCCTATCCTAGTGCCCGCACTTTTTTTCCTCCAGTCAAGACAGCGCTTACTGGAAACCCTGTACGAGAAGAGATTCTCTCGGGGGATGCAGTTAGAGGGGCTTCATTTTTAGGGTTGTCACCAGATAAGCTTACCCTCCTCATTCTCGGGGGAAGTCAAGGATCGGTCATTTTGAACGAGGCTGTTCTTCGTATTCTTCCCGAGCTCCTTCGTGATGGTGTGCAGGTTATTCATCAGACAGGGAGTGAAAACTATCAGCTCATTATGCAGCTGGCTGAGGAATATGGGGTAACAGGAGAAAACAGTGGCTATGTGGTACGTGATTTTTTCTCCGCTTCACAACTCGCTGATATCCTAGCCCTTTCTTCGGTAGTGCTTTCTCGAGCCGGTGCTGGCTCTATTGCGGAGCTCGCTGCAACAAAAAAGGCAGCTATTCTCGTGCCGCTCCTTAGTGCTGCCAATGATGAGCAGCGCATGAATGCCTATGATATTGCCGAGATCGGGGGAGCGCTGGTTATTGAAGAACCAAACTTAGGGGAGCACCTTCTTTTCGATAAAGTGCGGTATCTGATGAATGATGCTCCTCTGCGATCGTCTATGGGGGAGAAGATATATACTTTTTATCATCCCGATGCCGCCGACTCTATTGCTTACGGTATCCAGTCGCTTATGGAGGGGCATTAAACGATATGAAACATCTCTCGCAGTACAAAAATATTCACATGATCGGTATCAAGGGCGCGGGAATGACTGCGTTGGCTGAGCTGTTACTCCATCAAGGATCGCGTATTACGGGTTCTGATGTAGAAGAAGTATTTTTTACGGATCATATTCTCGCACGGTTACAGATTGTCGTTACGCACTCTTTTGCCCCCATAAATATTCCTCGGGCAACTGATCTCATCATATATTCTACCGCCTATACACCGGAAAAGAATATTGAACTCGCTGCTGCATTAGAAAAAAATATCCCGATACTGAGCTATCCAGAAGCGCTTGGGTCTCTGACGCAAGAAAAGTTGACTCTAGCGGTCTGTGGTTCTCATGGAAAAACAACAACAAGCGCTCTCTTGGCGGATGTCCTCAAATATTGTGGCAAGGATCCTTCGGCTATTGTAGGAAGTCATATCCTCAATTGGGGCGGTAACGCCCTTTCTGGTTTGGGTGATTACTTAGTTATTGAAGCAGATGAGTACCAGAATAAGTTGGCCCACTATACACCATTCGCCGTTATATTGACGAGTGTTGATTTCGATCACCCTGATTTTTTCCCGGACATGGCGAGTTACGAGAAAGTATTTGCAGAGTTTGTGGCACGTATCCCGGCACATGGTTTTTTAGTGTACTGTAATGATTCGGCCAATGTCGCTCATATTGCCAGTACCGCTCGTTGCCGTACTATCTCTTACGGAACACTGGCTGACGCTGAGTTTCAGGTCGTTGATTATACTCCTGAAAAAATGGGATTTATAACTGAAAAGGGGGCTTTCAAACAATCTTTTTCCGTTCTTCATCAAGGGGAAAAGCTTGGCCCTTTCCCACTTCGTTTGGCAGGTATCCACAATGCGCTCAATGCCACTGCCGTGATAGCCCTTCTTTCTTGTTTGAAGGTTGACCCCAAACGTATGAAGGGTGCCCTGGGGCGATTCTCTGGAACGGAACGGCGTTTCGAGTATATCGGAGAGCGTTACGGAGCCTTACTGTATGATGACTACGCTCATCACCCGGAGGAAATTCGTGCTACCCTCAAAGCTTTTCGTGATCTCTACCCGACAAAAAAAGTATCAGTTGTTTTCCATCCCCATACCTTTACTCGCACCAAGGCGCTCCTCAGTGAATTTGCCCAAAGTTTTGATGATGCGGATCATGTACGAGTACTCGATATCTATGGGAGTGCCCGCGAAGTACAGGGAGGGGTTACTTCTCATGAACTGGTCGGCCTCATCAATCGTTTTTCTCCAGGAAAAGCGGAGCACGTTTCTGATCAGACGCACCTCGTTTCAGATATCGAAGAGACAATGGGCCGTCAAGATGTTATTATTACTTTAGGAGCAGGGAATGTGTGGGAAATTTCTCATGCGCTCGCTTCCAAAAAATAGTGCGGAAATTTTGAGAACTTTTTTATATCTTATGTTTCTTCGAGAAAATGTTCCTTTGGCTTCACTCACTACCTTTCATGTAGGTGGGAATGCTCGTTATTATGCTGAAGCATCAGGAGCTATTGAGTTAGCAGAAGTGTTCGAGTACGCCGAAAAAATGAAGCTCCCACTCTATGTGTTAGGAGGGGGGAGTAATATCCTCTTTTCTGATCAGGGTTTTCCTGGCATTATTCTCCGTATTGTAGCGGGGGGTATTACGGTCACGGGGAAGAAAGTTCTTGCTGGCGCTGGTTCGAGTCTTTTTTCGGTGGTAGAAAAAGCGGCCGCCATGTCGCTTCAGGGCATAGAAAAATTAGCGGGTATTCCGGGGTCATTTGGTGGGGCAGTACGAGGCAATGCTGGTGCTTTTGGAACCGAGATTGGTCAACTCGTCGCTTCGGTCAAGGTACTTGATCAACATACGGGCATGGTCAAAGAGTATCAGCAATCAGAGTGTCAATTTCATTATCGTAGCAGTCTTTTTAAAAAGAATCCTCACTTAGTAGTACTTTCGGCAGAATTAAAGTTGTCACCAGGGGACAAAACAGTATTGGAGCGCGTGATACAAGAAACAGTGGCAACACGAGAATCCAAGCACCCACAGAAGGCTTTGTGTGCTGGCTCATTCTTCATGAATCCAGTGGTAACCGATCAACATCTCCTCGAGGAATTCGCCAAAGATACGGGCAACCCTTCTAAGGATGGTAAGCTTCCTGCTGGCTGGCTCATTGATCATGTGGGGCTTCGCGGAAAGAAAATTGGCGGCGCGATGGTGAGTCAATATCACCCCAATTACCTCGTCAATACGGGGAATGCCACAGCTAAAGACGTACTGATGCTGGCCAGCTTGGTGAAAACACGGGTACGTGATGAACTTCGGGTTCGGCTTCAGGAAGAGGTACAGTACGTAGGTTTTTAGTACAGGTACTGTACAAAACATTGTTTCTATGGTATAATGGAAATAAGTAAAAATGTCAGAAAATATGAAAAAAGCACTGTTCGTTTCTTTCTTTAGGACGAGGAAAAGTGCTTTTTTCTTTTTTTTGGCTCCTTAACAACGGAGGTCATGATGAGCAGTGCAAAGTATGCATGCCCTCAGTGTTGGGGGTCCTTTCATTGGGGTGATGGGTATTTAGACTTACTGGGACATCGTCTCTGCTCGTACTCATGTCGTCAGATTTGGATTACGACCAGGTACTCGGTAAACGATGTCGAAGAAGCGCCCACCCCTCAGGCTGGGAATGATGAGAAGTGCCAGCAAGTAGCTGATGGGAGAGAGTCTTCCCCTCGACAGTTCGATGATCTGGTGCGACTGAAGAGCTCAAACAAACAAATGGAGTGACGGATGGCTTGTAATATACAGGCCACCCGTTTTTCGTTTTTCATCTCTATAGCCGTGGTATAATAATGATTATTGAGCTACTAAGAAAATAATTATGGAACAGGAATTATTGCAAAAACTTGAGGCGCAGGATCAAAAGATTGAT
>JAYUDH010000075.1:0-3804 GCA_043739895.1 Candidatus Moraniibacteriota bacterium | reverse complement strand
GCTTTGGATCTCGGGGATTCTGATCAAATCAAAGTAGGGGAAACAGTCATCGCTATTGGTAACCCTCTGGGTGAATTTGAAAACTCGGTGACTCGCGGTATTATTTCTGGGGTAAAGAGAAATCTCAGTGCCAGCTCTGGTCTCGGCGACTCCGAGCGTTTGTCCGGTATTATTCAGGTAGATGCCGCTATCAATCCAGGGAATTCCGGAGGACCGCTCTTCAACTTGGCGGGCGCCGTTATTGGAGTCAATGTGGCTATGGCTCAGGGTGCAGAGAGTATTGGTTTCTCGCTCCCTATCAATCAGGTCAAGCGTATCGTTGAACAGGTGCGCACTACCGGAAAACTGAGCTTTCCGTATCTCGGAGTACGTTCCCTTACGCTCACGCCGGAATTAAAAACGAAATCGCAATTGCCATTTGATTATGGTGCGTTAGTGGTCCGAGGACAAACTATGACTGACTTTGCAGTGGTGCCAGGATCACCAGCTGATAAGATAGGTATTGTGGAAAATGACATCATCCTGGAGATCGATGGCAAGAAGATTGATACTGATCACAGTCTGATCTATTACATGGGCCAGTACGCAGTGGGTGATACTATCAAAGTGAAGCTGTGGCATAAAGGAGAAACGAAAGACATTTCTGTCCGTCTCGAAGAGCGTCAATAGCTGGTGAGAAGAATGTGAGGTATTCATAGAGTATAACCATCTGTAAAGACATGATTTTCCATTTTTCTGTATTTTTCTGGAGCCTCATGTTTTTTTTCGGATTGGAATTGGCCTCACTCAACCCTATTTCGGCGTCGCTCAGTTGGTATGTCTTCTCCATTCTTCCTTTGATTATTGTCTCCCTCGTTGCGAGTCGTCGTCTGACGGGGCGTTTTGCTGATGCCTTTCTGCTCTGTCTTCTCTCCTTTGCATCCCCGATGCTCTTGTCACTCATTGATAATGCTACAGAACGGCAAGTATTCGTTGTCCTGAGTATCGGCATGTACTACTTCGCTCTTTTGGGGAACTACCGTTTACGACATGCACCGAAGGATAAAACGGGTGAGGCATTTCTCAATACCTCTGCCATGGCAGCTATGTTTTTCTTTTACGCCGGGCTCTATGGTTTCTATCTCAATTTCTCCTTTCCACTCTGGGGGCTGATGCTCCTTTATTTCTTCGGCACGGCTATGACGAGTTATGAAACTTTCATGAGTGTCGATAACAAGGAACGCAAGCGCGTACTTCTCTACAGCGCGCTCCTTGGTCTCATTATGGGGGAATTGATCTGGGTGATGAGCTTGTGGCCATTTGGCTATCTGACGACCGGCGCTCTTGGCGTGATCTTTTTCTTCATGGTGTGGGATATTTCTTTCGATGCTTTCCGTGAATCACTTTCACTGCGTAAAGCGTTGGTGCGTATTCTCTTTTTTCTTGGTCTTATCGCTCTTCTTCTTATCAGTTCGCCTTGGCGGATATTGGTGTAGTTTTTTTGGTATTTCTTCTGAAGCTAGGTAAGGAAACGTGTTTCTTGAAAATATTCCTTGTGAGAAAGAGTGTTACCGAAGTCAGGTGTTTTTTAAGAAATCTTTTTCGTATTCCCGATGTGACATCGGTCACATTTCTCATGAGACTGTCGGTAACAGTGAGACGTGACGGATGGTCTCGACAGGACAGTCCACTGTTCGACAAGGTGAGTGAGAAATGTTCGATGGACACGTAAGGGTATGAAAAAGATTTCTTGAGAAAACAATGGTGTGTTTCTGTATTGGGCGGTATTGAAAATTTGATCCTTGCCAAAAATGCTGAAATATGCTAGAAATAGCAGGTATTCACCTGTTTTTACCGGCACTCCCTCCGAAGGCGGGCAGGCGCTCGGAAAGGAAAGTATCTTTTCGTTTCACTCACTTCGTTTGGTAATAAACCACTCCTTATGGCCTATTCTTTCATCAAAAAAACTCTGCTCCTCGGCCTCTTTGTGCTCCTCATACTCGTTTTAGGCGGTATAGGGGGTGTTTTTTTTGAGCGCTCACTCATCCCTCGTTTGGCCGCCAATACGTATTTCTCTCAGTGGGATTTCTTCAAAAAAGCCGCTGAGCACGTGACAGTGATCAATAAAACTGAGCAGATCGTGGTTCGTGAAGACGATTCAGTGGAAAAAATTATCTCTCAGCCAGCGACCGCTGTGGTCAATATCGTAGCCCTCCCGATGAATGTCAAAGAAGCCAAGGGGAGCGCCGCATCTCTTGGCGCAGCGGCTGAAGCAGTGGTGACGACGACGGGTGTTCTCCTCACGAATGACGGGTTGGTCGTGACCTATAGTGAGCTTCCTTTTGATACCATCAAGACCCAGTACTCCATCCTCCTCTTTGATGGCTCGATTCATGGCGCGACCTTTGTCAGCCGTGATCCACTGACGAACCTCAGTTTTTTCCGGGTCAATGATGCGCCAAATACGCCAGCCATTGCCTTGGCCAATTCTGATGACGCGCGTGTCGGGAAGAAGCTCATTGCTATTGGCAATACTTCCGCTGAATACCAGAATCGTTTGTCGGTTGGGGTACTGGAAAATATCAATCGCATCTTCAATCTTTCGGGCAAAACGGTGGCTTCATCGGAAAAGTGGGAAGGAGTGTTTGAAATGGACCTCTCCAAGGCAGAGGCCTTTGTTGGCGGACCGGTGGTTGGCTGGAACGGTGAAATGGTAGGAGTGGTCGGAACACTGACCGTTGACAATGAGTTACAGTCATTTCTCATTCCTGCTAATGTCGTGCGTGATGCTCTGAACCATGTTGTTTCTGGGACGCTCGATAAGCGGCCAACACTCGGTATTTACTACCTCCCGATTACCAAGGCACTTGCGCTCGGCAGGGGACTGGCGCGTGATCGTGGTGCACTCATTTATTCTCGCTCAGGGAGCACGGGGCTCGCGATCATTGCTGATTCCCCGGCGCTCAAGGCCGGGCTCTTAGCTGGAGATATTATTGTCTCGCTCAATGGCACAGAAGTGAATCTCGATAACCCGCTTCCAGAGATGCTCTCGCGCTTCAATACGGGTGATACCATTGAACTTTCGATTATGAGGGGCCAGGAAGCCAAAACATTGAGCGTAGCGCTCTAAAACTTCTCTCAAGATACTAAAAAAGAGGCTTTAATAAGCCTCTTTTTATTATGTATTCTTGACAGACGTCCTGAGAAGGTGTATAATGTACTGTTGGAATGAAAACCCAACCGCATTCTCACTCGGAGGGTGTCATCACCTTCTTTCACAACCCAACCGCACCACAACCCCCCAACCCAAGGAGATACACCATGGCACAAACCTACCGCGCCCCCGAGATGGACCTCGCTGGTCCCGTCGAAAATGCCCCCGTCGATTTGATGGCGGACACCAACGGCTACCTGTACGTGAAGATGTTCACCACGGACCAGGGTGTGATCCCTCGTCACTTCCCGGCTGAAGCCAGGCGCACGACGGCCTTCCCGGTCGTCCAAGGCAAACGCCAGGACGATGGCACCAAGGCCTTCGAACGTGACGACGTCAGCGCGGAGCTCCTCCGCACCGGCATCGCCAATGCGAATGGCCATGAGTGGAAGCTCATCAACGCTGGCTGGTGGGAGCAGCCTATCACCAACCCCAAGTTGCGGGCCAAGCTCGGCGTCAGCACACAGTTCGTCATCAAGCTGGTCTACTGCGCCCACCCAACGGCGCAGGAAGGCAAGGACCCAGTCATGGTCTTGGGTCGTCAGACCCTCGATGACATCCGCATCCTTGCTCGCAGCCATACGTGGAAGGCTCACGTGTGGAAGAACCAC
>JAYUDH010000074.1:0-3858 GCA_043739895.1 Candidatus Moraniibacteriota bacterium | reverse complement strand
TCCCGCACGCCCTTCGTTCTATTGGTACTCAAATGCCCGTTTTTCTCATGGCTGGTATGTCAGCCTTCTGGATTGTAAACAAGGCCCTTCGTTCCCAGCCAGGTGCCAAACTCGCCCTCATTTCATTCCTCACTCTTCTCATGAGTGTAAGCGCCATGATCAACCTCACCAAATACTTCGTCCTCTTCCCAAATAACATCCATGCTTCAGGATCATTCAATGAAAGCTACCGTAACATGGCCCGCTACCTCCTGGCTCTCCCGAACACCACCCACAAATACATTCTCATTAACGAGAATGGTGGGAATGATCGTTTTAACCTCCCGGTCTATGCTCACCCTGTCTATTTTCTGACCTACCACAGAGTAGCAAATCTCGAAATCGTCGAGAAAGAGACTGTTATCCGTCGTGGAAGTATCTTCCTCATGCTCAATTACAACGATACCGTGGCACACAACATACTCTCTCGCTACAGCGATGCCTCAGTAGAGCACATCGACATGAACGGTCCCTCTCGCGAGGGCGGAGAATTCGACGTCATCACCATCCCTGCAACGCCCTAAATATTTTATTGTAACCCTCTAAGAAGAACTCTATGGAGCTGCTCAAAAAACGAGCCGTACTAATAGTCGCTATCATTCTCTCTATTCATTTTTCCCTCTCGCTCGTTGTTTCATCGCAAGAATCCATGACCTTTGATGAGAAAGCACATATCCCCTCTGCTTTTAGTTACGTCCGCTTTGGCGACATGCGCCTCAATCCAGAGCATCCACCGCTCCTCAAAGACCTGGCTGGACTGTTTCTTCTCCCCCTTAACCTTGACTTCCCCCTCGCTTCCCCGGAATGGCAGACCGGTATCAATGAACAGTGGCTGGTGGGTGATATGTTCGTCAACTGCTCTCGCAAAGCTATTACCTGCAATGACGCCGATACCATTCTCTTCTTTTCACGTATCCCTATCACCATCATCGCTGTACTCCTTGGCCTAATGATTTTCGTTTGGTCCAGAGAGCTAGGCGGAACCATCGCGGGCCTCATTGCTCTCACTCTCTACGCCTTCGATCCCAATGTCATTGCCCACAACCACTATGTCACGACTGATTTGGGGAGTGCGGCCTTTATTTTCGCCTCTTTCTTTTTCTTTGTTCGTTTTCTCAAGAATCCCACCGCGCGCGCCATTCTATATTCCGGAGTATTTCTCGCACTCGCTGAACTCGCTAAGTTTTCAGCCGTCCTTCTCTTCCCAATTTTTGGTCTCTTCACCCTCCTCTATGCCCTTTCAAAAGAACAATCTCCCGCTGATACACGGAGCGCCTGGCGCTTTCGCGTGCGACATCTCTGGCAATACCTCCTTGGCTACGCCGGTAGTGTCATCATCTGTTTTTTTGTCATTTGGCTTCTCTATCTAGGCAATACCTGGAACATGCCCGGAGAGAAACTCGTTGCTCTGGCCGACTTTTCTCTCGGTCAAAAAAATGCCTTTGCCCAACTCGCCCACAGTATAGTCGTTACCATGAGTGGTCATCCGCTCCTCAAGCCCCTCGCAGAATATTTCCTTGGTGTCTTTATGGTCTTTTCTCGTGTCGCTGGAGGGAATACTCATTACTTCCTTGGTACCGTCACGAACGCTGCCTCTCCCTGGTATTTCCCTGTTGTCTTTCTTCTCAAAGAAACGCTCCCTTTCCTCTTCCTCCTCCTCACTACCACCGGCTACAGTCTCTATCGTATCGGCGATCTTTTTCTCCGTGAAAAATCCCAGGGCATCAAACATATACTTGCTCACTCCTTTCAGAGCCGCATCACCCAATATCTCTCTGTCTTTTTTGTCCTGTTTTATAGCTACGTCAGCATTACTGGAAACCTTAATATCGGCTTCCGTCACCTCTTTCCCGTCCTTCCCTTCCTCTACATGCTGGTCGCCAAAACAATGGCCGACGTCTATAAACGACACCTCCACGAACCCATTACTCACCAAATGATCGCCTTTCTATTTGGTGTGATCATGTTTATCGTCATCGCCATTCCTATTCTCTCCTACCCAAGCTACCTCTCATACTTCAACGCTGCTGCCGGTGGCCACAGTAAAGGCTATCTCTACGCCACTGACTCCAACTATGATTGGGGACAAGATCTCAAGCACCTCCGTAAATACGTAGACACAGAAAACAAACGCTGTACTCTCATCGAAACAAATACTCCCTGTGGTATTGATAAAATCCGCGTTGACTACTTCGGTGGCAGTAACCCAGGCTACTACCTCGGTGACAAATACATCTCTTGGTGGGCCAGCAAGAAACCGGAGGCCGGCTGGTATGCTATCTCCTCCTTCTTCTATCAGGAAAGCCTCTACAAAAAACTGGCTCCCGGAGAACAAAACTACGCCTGGCTGAAAGAAAAGACGCCACTCGCTCGCGCCGGTGACTCCTTCTTCATCTACCATATCTCAGAGGATGATCCGATCCTCTCTCAGTAATCGGATTGGTAATAGAAAAGAAAAAGAGGAACCTCATTATGGTTCCTCTTTTTTATGATCCAAAAAACCAAAGCTACTTCTTCTTCTTTTTTTCTGTATCCAGTTTTACTTCGCTCGAAGGAAGAGCGGGTACAACTTCCTCCTGTCTTGATCCCTCTTGGAAGAGATAGAACACTCGGTTCTCTGTCCGGAGATCAATATACTGAAGCTCGGAAAGACGATCTTTGGGTATTTCTGTATCAAGGATGAGTCGCAATGCCAGGAGCGTAGTCTCTGGCGCGATACGCGTGTTCACATATATTTCAAACCCTTGTTTTGTTCTGAACCGAAGCTCATTGGCAAAACGAGAAGAAAGAAGTATCTGATCTTCTGTTTCTATATCAAAAGTATTTTTCAGTTCTCGTTTCAAAAACACCAATTGAGAAACAAAGCCTTCCTCAAAAACTCCCTCACCTATCGTCAAGGAACGATTACTCTCATCAGTAAGCGTCAGTGTGTGTGCTTGATTCTCTGGATCTGCATAACGATCAGTGACAGGAATGACGCTTCCATTCTCGAGGATATGGGAGCAGATACCGTTAGAGCACCAGAGAACAATCGTTTCTCGCTCATGAAGAGAAAAAGTCAGCGTGTCAGGGAAAAAACGCTGTACGGATAATGTTTCAATGAGCGGATACTCAGCTCGCAAGGAATCTTCGAGTTTTTTTGTCTGCACCAAAAAAAATCGTCGTCTCGAAATAAAACCGAAGTATTTTTGAGAAAGCTGCTCCTCAACTGTTTTACGAAACTGTTCCTCCGGCACAAGATGAGCGCCCTCCACCGTATAGGTGGTCAGTGTCAGATACGAAGAAAAGAGGACAAGGTAGAGGAGCGTCCCACAAAAAAATGTCCATAAAAAAGTAATGAGGATAAAGCTTCCTGGCGATTTTTTTTCATGGGAAGCGAGGCGCTTTTTACGAGTCACGGTATTTTTTTCAGAGACACTTTTTGGTAAAAGTTTTCCATGCCCCCTCTTCAGTTGTGATTTCCACAAAAATTGCATAAGGTATCCTTCCAATTAAACTGAAAGAAAAAGCTTCTCCAGAAGCAATCGAGTATTCGTCTGTGTCGTCTTGAGTAAACGAATGGTCTTTTCTACTGCCTCAAAGAGAAAAAAAAATTGTATTGTCGCTTTCTTATCCGTCATTTTTCGTGCTTGCTGGTAAAGACCAGGTAACCACCACTCGAGGAGTCGTACTGTCCGATCACTATGGAGCGCTAGTTCCTCTGAAAGCACCAGTCGTTCAGAAATTGATAATGTCGAAAGTCTAAACAATTTGCTTAATAACTCACGTTCCAGAACAAAGGCTTTCGGATCTTTCACTGCCAAAAGCACCATTCCTGGA
>JAYUDH010000073.1:0-3866 GCA_043739895.1 Candidatus Moraniibacteriota bacterium | reverse complement strand
TACGACACCGTGTAGTTCAGTGAATCTCCGGGATTGATACTGGCGTCAGTCTTTCCCCCGACAGTCTGCCGCACGGAAAGTGGTGAAGCAACGATTCTGGTTTTCCACTCATGGTCACCATACATAGCAAATTTTCCGTCCCCCTGAAAAAATCCGATGCTGCCGTGAACCGTCCGCTGATCATTTCGTGATCCCGAGAGTCTCCCACGAACAGCAAACGACCCCTCCTCATGTGGAGCCAGATTTCCTACCTGCCAGAGTGTCTCTCCCTCAAAGGGCTTTATTGAGGCATCAGTAAAAGTAAATCCTTCTGGATATTCGAGCTTCACTTTGAGGTTCGAGAACGGCATATCGCCAACATTGCCATAACGAATATCATACTGGACTTCTTGCCCAGAGGCGAGCTCATTCGGTGCGGTGATTTCAAAAAAAATCGAGGAGGAAGATATGGCGACACTCTGCTGTGTCCTTATCGTGAAAGCGCTCGTTGTATTACTCGGCATATACTGAAGCTCGGCCGAGATAGGTGACTGGTCTCCTTTGGAACCATAGAATTTCCCTGAGAGCGCTACCTTACCAGAATGATGAGCAGTAATCGTTCCAATGGTCATCTCTGCTCGTGATTTTTTTATGGAAAGTCCTGCCTCCTCATCAGGATGAAAGGTCTCTGGATATTCAAAAATGACCACACTCTTCGTGAGTGCTATTTCGTTATTATTAGTATAGCCAAAATTAAAGGTCACCGTTTCTGCACTCGCCACCTTATTGGGACCGAGGAGTGTCAGGACAATGGCTTGTTCATCAAATGGTGTCGTACGGACTTTCATGATCACACCACCAATCAAAAGGAGACAGGATATCCCTCCTAAAACGAGCGCGATTTTCTTCCTCCAACGATGTTCTGGTTTCCCATCAAAGGTCATACCTGGTGATTGAGGCGGAATGATGAGGTCTCCGCCCTGCGGTGGTTCCACAAAATCTTTCCAAGTCTCCGTCTCCACAAAAGGAGATGATTCTTCACCGGAACGTTTATGATTGCCAGGCGAAAAGACGTCCGAGTGACGAAATCGTTCAGCATGAAGATCGCGACTGTGCATGGTTGCATTATTGAGATCCTGAAGAGCCATAGAGAAGTAGTATCATGTGTCTCTATTGTAGCAAAAAAATACCCACTCATGCTACATGGAGCAAGAAGAGGAGAGCTCTAGGCATCGATCCACTGAAAAAAACGTGTAGCCACCAGGCGTGTTTCGCGGAGCTCATCAAGACTGACCGTAACCTTCACCAAGGTCTCGAGTCGATTATGGAGAAAGAGGCGAATGAGCTTGATGACATTTTCACTGATACGAAAAGCACCTTCAGTCGTATGGGTATGTTGTCCCAAAAGAATCCCTCCGGCACTGGGACTAAAAAAATGTTTTTCGCCTGAAGGGAGACGCTCCCCTGATACAGCACAGACTCCGGTTTCAATAGCATAGCCGAGATGAGCAAAAAGCTGGAAAAGAAATCCCTCACTCAAGAGTAAAACCTTCTCTTTCTTGTGCTCTCGTGCACACTCGTCAGCCAGTACTAAATAACTCTCTAAGAGCGCAAACAATTCCGGATCAGCATCCTCAAAACCCACCAAGCGATCAAAGATAGCCACTGTTTCGAGTACTCGGCGCAACATATCGAGATCACTCCGTAAGGCTATGAAATTCTTTTCTGCAACCGCTCCAGCAATCTTTCCTGCTCCCCGCCCTTTGACGATAATGATGAGTCCCTGCATAAGGGTCTCTAGCTGCCCTGCTAGCTTGGCTTCTGACTTGCGAACGCCTTTGGCCACAACCTGAATCTTACCCGCCCCTTCGGTATAGAGTGTGTACAAACGGTCGGTTTCTCCGACTTCTTTCTTTTTCAGAATAATAGCATTGTAGCGAAGTTCCATACCCACTATCTTATCAGACCATAAGAAAAAGAATAAGGCTCATCCGCAGAATCGCGAGATGAGCCTTGAGTGAATACCCCCGAGGGGCAAAGAGGATGGATGTGACTCTATTGTGGTGAGTCATCATCATGTTCCGACACTGTTGCCCGAGAGATGTCGCGGGCAAAAACTTGGGAATTGCCTGTGATCAGAACTGCTGACCGACGGCCACCAGGATGGGGCGGTCTTTCGGAGACTGACCACTGCTCTCGCCAAAGCGGAGGCCGGGAGCTTCGAGGGAAGCGCTGACCAACGAAAAGGACGAGGCAGGGACGACAGAAGTGTCAGTGGAGGCAGAAGCCAGAGGAAAATGTTTTTCCTGAGAAGCTCCACTATCACTAGCAAACTCCCCCGGAGAAACACTGTGTCTCACCAAAACTGGAGGAGTGTTGCGAGCGCAACGGTTTTGTATGTACAGGACGTCGCCTGCTTGAATCAGGTTGGGATTCACCACGTTGTTCTCACGAGCGATCGTGAGGTAGTCCGTGCACAGATGCTCGAAGCGTTCTGCGATGGCGATCAACTTGTCGCCGGGTTTCACAGGGTAGCGCACTTTGGTTGGGGTAGTGGCCACGGTCGTGACCAGATAGGCCGGAACGATGTGTGCTTCTTGCGAGAGAAGCGCTCTTGATGGCGCTGCCAAAACAGGCTCGGCCATCGTCGACACCAGGGCTGTCCGGGAGTAAACACCGGTCGAAACCACGAGTGATTGGCAGAGGAGAAGCGGGACCAACAGGACGGTGAGGGCCAAGGCGCCGAGAGCGGTCATGCCCCCAGTGATGGCCAAATCCTCACTCGTCGGAGCGGGGAAGCGCTTACTCTTGATGCCGAACATAAACAGAACGATTTGAATGGCTTTCACAGTTGATCTCCTTGATCATTGTGCGGAAAAAATCCGAGAAACAAGCCATTGAACACCCATTCCTCGGGACGATAATTGTTAAGAGAACTTAACGATCTATTGTATCATAAAAAGCAATTCCTGTCAATGATCGTGGCTCTCTTAAGCCTTATAAAATTTCTCTGTTATAAAAAAGAAAAAACCCACTCGGAAAATTCACGAGGGGGCTTGGGCGAGCAACGGGAGACTACGCTCGACCGTCACTCTCAATCTTCTTCCACTGTTCCAGTTGTTCGAGTATGTTCATCACCCGAACGGAATACCCAAACGAAGCGTGATCAAACTCACCTTCATTTGTGACACGTTGGTCCACTGACTTCTTGCCGTGGCCATAGTAGGCCAGAGCCTTCTCACTATTCCCCGCAGTCGAAGCGAGGTGCTTCCCGAGCAAACGAGCGCTCCCCGAGATGTTGGTCTCTGGATCAAGCGCTTGGTCGGGTTTGATGCCAAGGTCATGAAGGGTAGCCGGGCAGAGCTGCATGAGCCCGAGACATCCAGACCGTGTGGCCTTGGGATTACCGTCAGAGGAGGCGATCATGACCGCCACCAAAATGGCTTCTGGGACACGCTCCGCCTCGGCAGCCTTGCGAATGAGCGCACCATAGCGCTCTTCGATACAGGTGGCAATATCCGCCAGACGATGCTGTTCTGTCGCCTGACACTGCGTGCCCTTCACCTGGTCCTCTGCCAGGGAAGCACTACTACTCCTCTCTTCTACTGTTCCTGAAGGGGACACGATGGGGAGATTGATGGGGGGGAACGGAACCATCTCGGCCACGCGAGTGCCGGTCTTAAGACTGACCGAGGTCACGCCTCGACGATGAGGGGCGGCTTCCTGCACCACCAAAGTGTCGGGGGCAGTCCGACTCACCTCGGCAGAATCCTGGAGGAGTGCTGCTTGTCGCTGGCTCAACTCCATGGATACTTGGTTGAGTGCCTCGATCGACACCGCCAAGGACGCCAACCGGTGTTGTTGTTGCTCGTTGGCTTTCATCTTCG
>JAYUDH010000072.1:0-10699 GCA_043739895.1 Candidatus Moraniibacteriota bacterium | reverse complement strand
GAAGGCCCTCATTAGAGCCATTTTTTGGTTTTTATTTGACAGGAATAGAAGCAGTTGTTACAATCGGTTGTACTGTGATTTGACTTTTCGAATGGCCGAAGATTCTCCTCGGCGCGTCGAAAGGTAAAGTGACAGACTTTTCTAGTCTCGAATCGCCTTTGGGTGAAAGGTCTATGGCGAGACCGAGTTGGAATGGCTGCTGAAAAGCAAAAGCTAACATTTTCCAACCAAATGGAGCGGAAACACCTCCCATCCATAATTAAAGAGTTTATCCGATAATCTCATTTGTCCTACTTGTTCAAGAGTCTTCCTTGAGCAAGGAGTGTGCACATGAGTGTCTTTTTATGTCTCAAGCAGAAAAAGCATTACGAGTGAAAGATACTATTAGTAAGGAGTCCTCTCTCTCGAAGCGTCGGTTTTTTAATAATCGTATTACGGTCTCTTTGCCGGATCTGATCGAGGTCCAGAAGGATTCCTATCAGTGGTTCTGGGACAAGGGATTGAAAGAGCTCTTTACTGAGATCAATCCGATCGCGGACTTCACCGGTAAGGACCTCGAACTCACCGTCACTGACTACTACTTAGATGAGCCGAAGTATCCCGCCCTCATTTCCAAAAACAAGAACATTTCCTACGAAGCACCGCTCCGTGCCAAGGCCACTTTGCTCATGAAGAAGACGGGCGAAGTAAAGGAGCAGGAAATTTACCTTGGTGATTTCCCGGTCATGACCGAACGCGGAACCTTTATCATCAATGGTGTCGAGCGTGTGGTTGTTTCTCAGCTTATCCGCTCCCCGGGTGTGTTTTTCACCATGGACTATCAGAAGGGGAAGAAGCTCTTTGGTGGCAAGATTATTCCGAATCGCGGAGCTTGGCTTGAGATCGAGACTGACCTTGATGGTGTTATTTCGGTGAAAATCGATCGCAAGCGTAAACTGCCGATCACCGCTTTGTTCAAGGCCTTTGGTTTTGATGAGAAGCGTTTGCGCGAAGAATTTGCTGATACCGATAATGGTCCAGTGAAGTTTATCGAGAATACCCTTCTCAAGGATCCTTCTCACAATCAGGGTGAGGCCTACCGTGAAGTGTACAAGCGTTTGCGTCCAGGTGATTTGGCGACAGAAGAGAATGCCAAACAGATGATCATCGCTATGTTCTTCAATTTCGAGCGCTATGACTTTGGCGCTGTCGGTCGTTACCGCTTGAACCAGCGCTTGGATGTCAATCGTGCTGATGTGGAAGAGAACCGTATCTTGAATACTGATGATTTGGTATTGATCGTCAAGGAGGTGATTCGTCTCAATAATGATCCAGAGGCCCACCCAGATGATATCGATCACCTTGGAAATCGTCGTGTGCGTGCTGTCGGAGAATTGATTCAGAACAAACTGCGTGTTGGTATGTACCGTATGGTGCGTAACATCAAAGACCGCATGAGTACCTGTGATCCTGACACTGTCGTCCCTGGACAACTGATCAACCCCCGCCCAGTCGCCGCTTCGGTCAAAGAATTTTTTTCGAGCTCCCAGTTGTCTCAGTTTATGGACCAGGTTAATCCCTTGGCCGAATTGGAGCACAAGCGTCGTCTCTCAGCGATGGGTCCTGGAGGACTGACTCGTGAGCGTGCTGGCTTCGAAGTTCGTGATGTGCACCATTCGCACTATGGTCGTATTTGTCCGATTGAAACACCAGAAGGTCCAAACATTGGATTGGTGGGTCACTTGGCAAGCTACGCCCGTGTCAATGAATATGGTTTCCTCGAGACGCCGTACTTGATCGTGAAAAAATTAGTAGCCGCCAAAAAAGAAGATCTCGTCAACCGTACCTTGAATGAAGATGTCGCCGGTGTGGCGAAAAAAGGCGAGCTCCTCACAGAGGTGTTGGCTGCCGCGGTGGCCGCCAAGAAGAAGGGCGAAGAGGTGAAAGTAAAACCATTCGTTACCCTCGATATTGAATACTTAAATGCCATCGTCGAAGATCGTCAGGTTATTGCTCATGCCCGTATCAACCTTGATGAACACAGAAACATCATCGAACAGATGGTTGGTGCTCGTGTGAAGGGACATCCAGAAACGATTGAAGCAGAAGCACTTGATTATATCGATGTCTCGGTCAAGCAGTGTATCTCGATTGCGACCGCCCTCATTCCTTTCTTGGAACACGATGATGCGAACCGCGCCCTTATGGGATCGAACATGCAGCGTCAGGCAGTATCGTGTGTTATTCCTCAGTCACCGATCGTTGGTACTGGTATCGAAGACAAGGCTGCCCGTGACTCCGGTCAGGTAGTTTTGTCGCTTCAGGCTGGTGAAGTCGTCACCGTTGATGCCAAGCATATTGTGGTTCGTTCCGATGCCCCCGCTGGTGCCAAGAAGGATCATATTGATACAGAATATTTGTTACAGAGTTTTGAAAAGTCGAATGCCTTCACCTCGATGAACCAGGTGCCACGCGTGCAAAAGGGACAGATGGTGAAAAAAGGGGACTTGTTGGCTGACGGTGCATCGACTGATCATGGTGAATTGGCCTTGGGTCAGAACATGGTTGTTGCCTTCGTTTCTTGGGAAGGATTCAGCTACGAAGATGCCATCGTTGTCTCGGAGCGTATCGTACAGCAGGATCGTTGGAGTTCTATCCACATTGAAGACTTCTCGATCGATGTCCGTGACACCAAGCTTGGACCGGAAGTGGTCACCCGTGATATTCCAAACATTGGAGAGGATCGTTTGAAGAACCTCGATGAGGGTGGCGTGATCCGTATTGGTGCTGAAGTTTCTTCTGGTGAAATTCTTGTTGGAAAAATTACACCAAAAGGAGAGGGTGATCTGACTGCAGAAGAGCGTTTGCTCCGTGTTATCTTCGGAGAAAAATCTCGTGACGTGAAAGATTCTTCTATGTACTTGCCACACGGTGAGCACGGAAAAGTTGTCGACGTAAAAGTGTTCTCACGAGAACGTGGCGATAAGTTGCCAATGGGTGTTTTCGAGCAGATTCAGGTTTCGGTCGCACAGATGCGTAAGATTTCGGTGGGAGATAAATTGGCTGGACGTCACGGAAACAAGGGTGTCATTTCGATCATCGCTCCGGCAGAAGATATGCCATACCTTCCTGATGGAACACCAGTGGATGTGATCTTGAACCCACTCGGTATTGCTTCCCGTATGAACATTGGTCAGATTCTCGAAACGCACTTAGGCTGGGCTGCTATGAAATTGGGCTACAAGGTAGCAAGTGTGGCTTTGGATGGAGTTTCAGAGGCTGATATTAAGGGTGAATTGAAGAAAGCTGGTCTCCCAGAGAGTGGCAAGATTCGTTTGGTGGATGGCAAGAGTGGTCAGCCATACGATAACGAGTCTACCGTTGGTGTCATGTACATCATGAAACTCAATCACTTGATTGAAGATAAACTTCACATGCGATCGATCGGACCCTACTCGCTTATTACTCAGCAGCCGCTTGGTGGTAAGGCGCAGTTCGGTGGTCAGCGCTTTGGAGAAATGGAAGTGTGGGCACTCGAAGGATATGGTGCCGCCTACACGCTCCAGGAAATGTTAACCATCAAATCCGACGATGTCTTGGGTCGTTCTAAGGCGTATGAGTCGATTATTAAGGGTGAGCCAATCAAGAGTCCAAACCTGCCAGCGTCGTTTCATGTGCTCGTGAACGAACTGAAGGGTCTGTGTCTCAATGTCGAATTGAAAGGCGCGAAGACAGAAGTAGACCTCTCACCAGAAGAAGAGGGTCATATCACATCCGTCTAACTTCCTTTCATCCACATAGCCTTCAAACTCAACTCTATGGAAAACATTACTAAAGTAAGCGACTTCGACAGTGTGAGACTGACCCTGGCCAGCCCAGAGCAGATTCTCGAGTGGTCAAATGGTGAAGTCACCAAACCAGAGACGATTAACTATCGTACGCAGCGCTACGAACCAGATGGTTTGTTCTGTGAGAAAATTTTCGGTCCATCTAAAGACTGGGAATGTTATTGCGGAAAATACAAGCGTATCCGTTACAATGGTATCGTCTGTGATAAGTGTGGAGTAGAAGTAACACGCTCGATCGTTCGCCGTGAACGCATGGGCTATATCAAGCTGGCCACACCAGTGTCCCACATTTGGTTCTTGCGAGGTGTGCCATCAAAGATCGGTTTGGTCTTAGGTATCTCTCCTCAGGATCTTGAACGCGTGATCTATTTTTCCTCGTACATCATCATGAGTGTTGATGAAAAACTGAAAGAGCAGTCGCTCGATCAGTTGGAAAAAGAATACAAGAGCAAGCAGAAAGAAATGCGCTTGGCCGAGAAGAGCGAGAAGGTATTGGAAGCTGACCTCGAAGAATTAAAGGAGCAGTACCGTGATACGAAGGAGGATATCAAAAATGTCCGTCCATACCAGATTCTTTCCGAGGTGGATTACTTCAATCTCTCGAGCCGTTTTGGGCAGATCTTTACCGCTGGTATTGGTGCTGAAGCGATCCGTAAGATTCTGGAAAAGATTGATATTCCTTCACAGCTCCAGATGCTCAAGGAAAACCTCAATGCTGATGACACATTGGATCAGAAGAAACTTTTGCAGCGTTTGAAAGTGTACCAGGGATTCGAAAAGGCTAAGCTCCGTTTGGAATGGATGCTCCCGACTATGATCCCAGTTATTCCACCAGACCTGCGCCCAATGGTGGCTCTCGATGGAGGACGCTTTGCGACATCTGACCTGAATGATCTCTATCGTCGCATTATCAACCGCAACAATCGTCTCAAGAAATTGATGTCGATCGGCGCTCCAGAAGTAATTACCCGCAATGAAAAGCGCATGCTGCAAGAAGCAGTGGATGCCTTGTTTGATAACTCGGCTCGCCGTGGTCAGGCTTCGACCGCTGCCTCGACAGGACAGCGTCGTCCGCTCCGCTCACTCGCTGATGCTTTGAAGGGCAAGCAGGGACGTTTCCGTCAGAACCTCTTAGGGAAGCGTGTTGACTACTCTGGACGTTCCGTTATTGTCGTTGGACCAAAGCTCAAACTCCACCAGTGTGGACTGCCAAAGAAAATGGCTTTGGAACTCTTCAAACCGTTCATCATCAACAAACTTATTACCAAAGAGTACGCTCATAACGTCCGTACTGCTGGTCGTATGGTGGATGCTGAAACCGAAGAAGCCTACGAAATTTTGGACGAAATCATCGAACACCACTATGTTCTGTTGAACCGCGCACCGACCCTTCACCGTTTGTCGATTCAGGCTTTTCAGCCAGTGTTGATCGAAGGAAAGGCTATTCGTTTGCACCCGATGGTGTGTAGCGCTTTCAATGCCGACTTCGATGGTGACCAGATGGCAGTCCATGTACCACTGACCGATCAGGCTCGTCACGAAAGTGCCACCATTATGCTTTCTTCCAAGAACCTCTTGAAGCCAGCTTCTGGGGAACCGATTGTTTCGGCCACGCTCGATATGGTGCTCGGCGCCTACTACCTGACCCACTTGAAGAAGGGCTTTAAGGGTGAAGGTAAGGCCTTTGGAACGATGGATGAAGCGATTCTCGCTTACCAGAATGATATTGTCGCCGTCAATGCTATCGTGAAATTGTCTTTCGAAGGTAAGCTCATTGAAACATCGGTTGGACGCATCCTCCTCAATGATATTCTTCCTGAGAGCCTGCGTTTTGTGAATGAAGAAATGACCAAGAAAGATCTGAAAGGGCTGATGTCTCGTATTCTCGAAACCTTGGGTCAAGATGAGGCTGCCAAGTTTGCTGACCGTATGAAAGATCTGACGTTCCGTGCCGCTTCTCGCTCGGCGATTAGCTGGGGTATGAATGACTTGATCGTTCCAGCGGAAAAGCCAGTGCTCATGGCTGCTGCCGAAGTGCGTATTACCGAAGTGAAGGACCAATACAATATGGGTCTCCTCACGAACGAAGAACGCAAGAATCGTGTCATCGAAATCTGGAATGATACCAAGAACAAGATTACCGATGCTGTACGTTTGCACATCGATAAGGAAGGTCCGGTCCATGCCATGATCTACTCGAAGGCTCGCGGTTCCGAATCGGTTGTCGTACAGATGACGGGTATGAAGGGGCTCATGGCTGGTCCAACCGGTGAAACGATTGAGCTGCCGGTGAAGAGTTCGTTCAAAGAAGGATTCAATGTGCTCGAGTATTTTATCTCGACACACGGAGCACGTAAGGGTATGGCTGACACCGCTCTTCGTACTGCTACTGCTGGTTACCTGACCCGTCGTTTGGTGGATGTTTCTCAAGATATTATCGTCCGTGAGGAAGACTGTCAGGATACCGAAGGAACCTATCTCTACCGTGAAGATTCTGACGCTATTGGTCAGAGCTACGGTAGTCGTATTGAAGGACGTACCGCTATTGAAGCGATCAAGGATCCAGAAACGAAAGAAGTGATCGTGAAAAAGGGTGTTCTCATCAATAAATTGCAGGGCAAGATCGTCGAAAGCAAAAATATTCCGAAAGTGAAGATTCGTTCGATTGTGGCCTGTAAGTCTCGTCGTGGTGTCTGTCGTATGTGTTATGGTATCGACCTCGGTCGAAGCGCCCTGGTAGAACTCGGTGCATCCGTGGGAGTGGTGGCCGCTCAGGCTATCGGCGAACCAGGAACACAGCTCACAATGCGTACGTTCCACGTCGGAGGTGTTATCGGTTCTGACATTACTCAGGGGTTGCCACGTGTGGAGGAAATCTTTGAAGCTCGTGTACCAAAGACTGAAGCCATTCTCTGCGATGTTGACGGTCAGGTGAAAGCCATCGGAAGAGACAGTGCCAAAGTAGTGAAGATCCAGGTTATGGATAACGACCAGGTAGAACACGAGTACCAGATCCCTACCAACGTGACCTTGAAGGTCAAGGAGGGTGATCTCGTTTCTGTCGGTATGGTGCTCTCCGAAGGACACATTGATCTCCGCAAACTCTTTGCCGTTATGGGTGAAGAAGCAGTGCATCGTTACATCATTCGTGAGATCGAAGAGATCTACGCGACGCAGGGTGAAGCCATCAATGACAAACACATCGAAGTGATTATTCGTCAGATGATGTCCCGTGTTCGGGTCGCTGATCCTGGCGATACACTCCTCCTCCCAGGCGATATCGTTGAGAAGGATCAGTTCGTGGAAGCCAATGAAGAAGCGCGTAATAAGAAAGGTCGCGAAGCGATCGGTGAGGCTATGGTCTTGGGTATTACCAAGGTGGCTCTCTCGACTGAATCCTTCCTCTCTGCCGCGTCCTTCATGGAAACTGCTCGTGTCCTCATCAATGCCGCTGTCGCCGGCAAAGAGGATCGCCTGCGAGGACTGAAAGAAAACGTCATTATTGGACGTCTCATCCCAGCCGGTACTGGGTATCGAGGTCTCGATGTCAACAAAAAGGCAGAGTAATAACGTGCTTTGCTAAGGCATAAAAACGCCCCTTGTAAGAGGGGTTTTTTTATGCTATAATGAAAGATAGTTAATTTTTTTCAGCTTGTTTTTGAAAGAAACGTAGTTATAATGAGAGTAAGAGACCCTATTAATTATTGAGAATAAGAACAATATGCCAAGTTTTGAACGTACTCCATTTACACCGGGGAGTGTTGATGCCCGAGCCAACTTACAGTCAGTAGAGGGTGGACGAGGTGCTGGAGCCTTAGAGCAGGGAGCGGAAAAATCCCTTTCAGAGAGGATTGCTGAAAAGGAATTTTTGATAGCAGATTACCGTCAATTTACTCGTCTTTGCGAGGATGCTGCAGATATAGCAAAACGCTTACGTTTACGGGCGGCAGAAGGAGTAGATCTTCTCTTATTTGACGCCAGTCTTTCGCCAGAAGAAGAAAAGGCTGTAGAGAGTATGGTCACAGAAATGCGAAAACTCCAAACACTTGGGTTTAGTGAAATACCGGAAGATCAGCTGACTGCTAATGTTCGAAGACTTTTTCAGACGGGATCGCAGGCCTTTGATGGGTTGAGGAATGATATTATGGCTCGACATTATCATGCGACACTTTCGCTTCAGGCACTTAAGAGCGATCGTGCTGCTCGTCCGACAGGAGATGATCTTTTGCGACAGTTTGGTGCATAAAAATAGTTGATACTTTTTGAAAAAAACCCAGTTTTTACTGGGTTTTTTCTTTTGAACGGGAGGCTCTTTTTGTGCTATACTGCCACTATTATCGTACTGATACTAAAAAATATGGGACGAAAGAAAAAGGAGGTTGTGGAAGAAGAAAAAGAAAAGGATGGTTTTGATTGGAGTGAGATACTGCACAGTGATGCCAAGCGGAGCATCGCCGCTGTTTTTTTGTTTGCCTTGGCTATTCTTTTCCTGCTCGGATTTTTCGATGCGGCTGGCATCATGGGGCAGTGGTTTGATCGAATGTTAGGTATGATTCTTGGTTTTGGAAAGTGGCTATTTCCTCTCGTTCTCCTGGTAGCGGCGCTGATGTTTTTGCGCCGTCGTACGACGACCTTGGCCGACGCAGTGAAGTTTATTGGTCTCGTGGTAGGTTTTATTTCTCTTTTGGGACTTCTTCATCTTTATACGGGTACAACAAGCAAGGAGATGCAGAGCGTGGCACAGCGTGGCGCCGGAGGAGGGTACCTCGGCTTCGCTATTGCCTCGGTACTCCTTGGCTTTACGGGAAAAATTGCGGGCACTCTTATTGCTCTCACGTTGTTTACTATCGGGATGATCGCAGCTTTTAACGTGTCATTGATGCAGGCCTTTGAAAAAGTGCTCCTCCGCTTTCGAAAAGAAGAGGGAGAAGTGCTGGCTCCTGAAGAAGCGCCTCTTCTTTCTTCTCCTTTAGCTGATGAAGAGGAGTTAATAAAAAAAACACCGGACGAATCATCTCTCCCTACGGATACTTCCGACGGGGTGGGACTCGAGGAGCACAATATTCGTAAAGTGAAGTTTGTTGGAGAGGAGGATCTTGCGACAGAGAAAGAGGTGGAGGATGAAACCGTTTTAGTGCCAGCCTTTATTCGCCCCAGACAATCGAAGCGTCGCAGTCATCGTTGGGAATTGCCGCCAGTCGATCTCTTGGAATCAACGACAGGTAAGGCAGCGGGTGGCGATACGGAGCGTAACAAACATATTATTCAGAGTACTCTCAAGCACTTTGGGATCGAAGTAGAGCCTGGCGCTGTACAGGTTGGCCCGACGGTGACCCAGTATACTTTCCGTCCAGCTTTTGGGGTGAAGCTTTCTCGTATTACCACTCTTAATAATGATTTGGCTTTGGCTTTGGCCGCCAAGTCGGTACGTATTGAGGCGCCGATTCCTGGTCAGTCACTTATTGGGATTGAGGTACCAAACCAGTCGGTGGCAACCGTACGTCTGAAGGCGGTACTCGAGAGTCCAGACTTTAAGAACAGAAAGTCGCAGCTCCTGGTGGTGCTCGGTGAGGACGTGGGAGGGAAGCATATTTTGGCTGACCTGGCGAAGATGCCCCATGTTTTGATTGCTGGACGAACGGGTTCGGGGAAGAGCGTGTGTATGAACACTATTTTGCTCTCGCTCCTCTATCAGAATTCGCCAGAAGACATGCAGCTTATTTTGATCGATCCAAAGCGTGTTTCTTTTTCTCGTTACAAGGGTATTCCTCATTTGAAAACAGACGTTATTGTTGAGAACAAAAAAGTAGTTAATGTTTTGCGCTGGGCAACGGGACAGATGGACTATCGGTATAAGATTTTAGAAGAAGCGCGCGTACAGGATATTGCGGCCTACCATGAATTGACCGACAAGGGTGAGAAGCGCACCATTGTTGATGCAGAGACGGGCAAGGTAACGACAGAGCTCTTTCCTATAATGCCCTATATCGTCATCATGATGGATGAAATGGCTGATCTCATGGCAACTCATGGCAAGGAAGTGGAAGTGCTCATTGTTCGTTTGGCGTCGCTCTCTCGGGCAGTAGGAATCCACTTGGTCTTGGCCACGCAGCGACCAGAGGCGACAGTGATCACGGGCCTCATCAAGGCGAACATTCCTGCTCGTATTTCTTTCCAGTTGAAGAGTCAGATCGACTCACGGACGATTCTCGATAGCGGTGGCGCCGAGAAACTGTTAGGGAATGGTGATATGCTCTACTCTGCTGCTGATGGTAAAGAGATCAAGCGTATTCAGGGAGTTTTTGTTTCTGATGATGAAATCAAGCGTGTGACGACTTTTCTTCAGAAGCAGAAGCAGGATCTAGGAGAAGATGAACTGGGGGAGGACTTTGGGGACAGCGAAGAAACAGATGGTATCACGAGCGCTATGAATGCTCTCGATGAGGGGGCAAAGTCTGATGATCTCTATGAGGAGGTTAAGCGTCTCATGATTCAGACAGGACGGGCATCGACCACGAATCTCCAGACAACTTTTGGTATCGGTTATCCCCGGGCAGCGAGACTGATGCACCTTTTGGAGGAGAACGGTGTCATTGGTATGGTAGATGGCAAAAAGAAGGTCCTCCTCTCGCAAGCCAACGACACGAAGAACGAGGAAGAAGATAAGGGGCTCGAAGACGATCCACTGGCACAGCAGTCCGAACGTGATAAGTGGCAGCTCTAGGGTGCATAATCGATAAGGTGGGAGGGGTGTCCCTCGTATGGCTGTATGGTACAATCTGGATTTACAAGAAAAAAAGTAGCATCACTGACGTTAGGAGAAAAGCTTCAAAAACTGCGGGGCGATTTTCGTATGAGTTTGGCGGAAGTTT
>JAYUDH010000071.1:0-3885 GCA_043739895.1 Candidatus Moraniibacteriota bacterium | reverse complement strand
TTTCGCTGATATAGGAGACCTCTCTCGTCTTGGACCCAGAATGGCGCCCATGCTCGTAGCTTTAGGCATGCGTGCCTCCTTTAAAATAGGTAGTATTGTTATGACACAAAAAGAGATAATTTGTCAATATGAACAATTAAACAGCTGACCCCCTCCTGAAAAAATGAAACATCCACTTTCGGGGATGTTTCATTTGGTGGGCACTAGAGTAAGGATTCGGTCACGAATATTTTTCTTTCCGTCGAAAGAAAAATTTCTCGACCCCAGCTCGCGATTTCGTCTACTGACGAAATATCGCTCCGCTTTTCGAATCCCTCTCAGAAATGCCGCAGGGCATTTCCTCCTGCCCGAAAGAAAAAATCCACTTTCGGGGATGTTTCATTTGGTGGGCAGGGAGGGATTCGAACCCCCGAAGACCGAAGTCGTCTGATTTACAGTCAGATGTGATAGACCACTCCACCACCTGCCCAAGTTTTCTCTCTTTTTCTTTTGAGCCATCTGTCGGGCTCGAACCGACGACCCACGGTTTACAAAACCGTTGCTCTACCAACTGAGCTAAGATGGCATTTTCGAACTCTCCTAGCTTCTCACTATTCCCCTCCTCTGGTCAAGAGCTTCTCCAGGCGACGGATCTTAATCTTCACCATACGATGAACAGGTGACAACTTCAACACCTGCCGATAACACTCCTTGGCATCCTTAATATTCCCTGTTTCCAAATAATAATCGCCGAGCTCTTCGTAAGCGATGAAATTTTTTGGATCTTTGGCAATATGAGCGATCAGACTCTCTTCTCGAGATGCATCAGAGCGAAAAACTCGCTTCTTATTTTCTGGATGAACAGCAATTTCACTTACCATTGGTCTTGGTAGTCCCTCTTTTTTCCCACTATCTATCTGGAAAGAGTTTTTCATACTCCCACGCTCCTTACGAAGAATAGGCGCGGTGAGGATCTCCTCTGGACGGAAAGAAGCTCTCTTTTCAGGTATCATTGCCACACGAGGAGCAAGTAACTTCTCCGACGAGACAGTATCGTCTGAAGAAAGTTCTTCGCGAATTTCATCTCCCTCCGTTACCTCATCAAATTTTTCCTCCTTGTCTACACGGGAAGTTGCTGCCATATGCACCTTCAATCGACTCGCTTTTACAGACTGCGTGAACTCATGGAGAGCGTTGTGTGCCCTGAGGGATCCCACCTTAAAACGCTGGCCAAATTTTTCTAGAATCTTCAGAAAAAATTCCTTCGTCCGAGGAAAGGAGACTGTCTCTAAATCCACTTCACCTGCCAATACCTTAAGAGCAATGGCTGGATCAGACCCTTTCCGTGATAAATACCACAGCAAAAAAGAGAGGCTCAAAACAACAACGATCGGTGGGGCAACAAGATACCACATGGCACTCTCCTTAAATTATAGGTATACGTAAACACTCCGCATTCACTACATCTCATAACGGACAAAGCCTCCTACCTGAATATTCTCTCCCATCTTGTGAATTTTTTCGTTCAAGAGGTCTCCTACTGTCTTGGATGGATCCTTGACGAAGGGCTGGGTCAGAAGAGCATTATCATTCCGGAATTTTTCCTCCTTGCCGGATAAAATTTTCTCAAGCAGATTGGCTGGCTTTCCTTCCTTGGCCAGTTGTTCCTGCCAAATTGATTGTTCCTTTGCTACCGCTTCGGCCGACACTTCTTCCGGCTTTACGTACTGAGGAGCGGTGGCGGCAATGTGCATAGCGATATCTCGACCCAATTCCTGAAATTCTTCGTTACGAGCCACAAAATCAGTTTCACAGTACAGTTTCACCAAAACACCAATATGACCATTACCATGGACATAGGCAACGACTAACCCCTCATGAGTTTCACGATCCCCCTTCTTCATAGCTTTATCTTGGCCACGTTTACGAAGAATCTCGATCGCTTTGGCATCATCAAACTGAGCTTCATCGAGAGCTTTTTTTACATCAACAATACCCGCCCCCGTCTTTTCACGCAGGGCTTTAATTTGTTCCATTTGACTCATAGTGTTTCGCTTTTATATTTTAGCGCAGCGCTCAGACAGAGAAGATTTTCCCCTTTCTTTTACGCCGTTTTTTCTTTTACACCCTCTTTCACAGCAGCCTTGGCAGCCACGATCACCTTTCCTAAATAACCAAAAATCAAGCGTAAAGAGGAAAGAGCATCGTCGTTTCCAGGAATCGGATAATCAACGTGTGAAGGATCAGTATTGGTATCAACAATACCCACTACAGGGACACCCATCTTCCCCGCTTCATGCAGCACGAGTGCCGCCTCCTTGGTATCAGCGATAACAATAGCACCAGGAAACTCTTCCATCCCCTTGATGCCACCTACTTTCTTTTGCAGGCGCTCAACCTCTTCCATTTTCTTGGCCTGTTCAAATTTGGTGTATTTCTTAAATTCACCTGATGCGAAGCGATTCTCCAGATCCTGAAGATGACGTGCCCGACCACGAATACAAACGAAGTTTGTCAGTGTCCCCCCAAGCCAGCGGTCCACCATATAAAACTGGCCAACATACGAAGCGAGAGCACGCACTGTCTCATGAGTCTGCTTCTTCATACCGACAAAGAGAATAGGCTTGCCACTCTTTACAACTTCTGTCAGAAAATCACCAGCAATACCAAGTTTCTCGGCTGTTTTCTGAAGATTGAGGATGTTAATATTTTTACGAGTCGTATAGATATACTCATCCATTTTTGGGTGACGGCGAGACTTGAGATGTCCGAAGTGAACACCCGCCTTCAGTAGGCCCTCCAAACTGACATTAATAGCATCCATTTCCGCTACAGTGTAAGGATTTTCCTTTTCTGTAGCCTTTCTAAGAACCCCTTGTCCTTCCCCAGTAACCACCTCTACTTCTGTAACTTCGGCCATACTCATTTTTCCTTTAAAAAATTATTGCTCCTTCAGGAGCCACCTACTTTTGCCTTTGATAAGCCTCATGAGCACTGTTTTGGCAGGCCAGGAAGAGACTCAGACAGAAAGTATGATTGATTTTCCGCTTCATATAAGAACAAAGCGGGGAAAATACAGTCAGTAGTGTAACAGAAGCCGCTGATATTGGCAAGATCACCCCTTTTTTTTGAGAATGTACGGATACAAAGAGTCTTTGCTCTCTGGACTTGTCAATTTTTACAACGCGTGCTAGACTCGTTACTACGTCGTTTTAAGTCTCCTTTCCAGATTTTTTATTATGAAAAAAGGCATCCACCCAACTTATTTTGCACAAGCCACTATTACCTGTGCTTGTGGGGCAGTATTGGAAACAGGTTCTACTGTTGAGACTATGCACACGGAAATCTGTGCCCTCTGTCACCCACTCTACACCGGCAAAAAAAAGGTTATTGACACTACCGGCCGTGTTGATCGTTTCAAGAAACTTTCTGAAAAATCCCAGGCCAAGCAAATAGCTCGGAAAAAAGCTCCTCAAGTCAAAGGAGAAAAGAAAGCAGAGGGAACAAAGGAAAAGAAAGAACTCGCAGCCTAGTGGTCTTGTCTTGCTTTCTTTTTCCTGCCTGAGTCAACCTTCTCGTATCAAAGAAAGCACCCATCCCTTCAGATGGGTTTTTTTCTGCTCATTCGTACAGCATACCTAAAAGGAGTGCTACAATAGAATCATCTCACCCTTATGATGAAAGATCTCCTCACCGAAATAGAACGCGAATACACGACCGTCAACACGGCGCTCAGTGATCCTGGCGTTGTTCGTGATCCTAAAAAATTTGCGGCTCTCGGCCGACGCAAAACAGAACTCGATACCATTATCGAGCGTATTAGTCGTTTTCGCGCGATCGAAAAGACTATGACTGAGAATGCCGAACTCACCCAAGGTGAAGATGAGGACGACGCCGAACTCAAAG
>JAYUDH010000070.1:0-3902 GCA_043739895.1 Candidatus Moraniibacteriota bacterium | reverse complement strand
TAAAGGGCTGGTACGGATGTCACGTGGACAGGAGCCTGTTTCGGTCCAGTCTCGCTGGAACACCGACCTTTTCGCCCTGTACAACGCTTTCAGGACGGAGGAGGGTCATGAACGGCTGACACACGTCGTTCCTTTCTCTCCCAATGGATCAATCGTTCGCTTTCTCGCCGTATACGGACAAACCGCCCTATACGAGTCGGTTGGCATGGCGACCATCGTCGTTCGCCCCACTGGTCCGGGCACCTCATCGATCGGTATCGTCGAAGACGTCTATGTCTTGCCCGAGCATCGCGGGCGTGGCTACTGCACACACCTCATGAATGCCGTCATCGAGGAAGGATGGAAGATGAACCTCGCTCGTCTCGAATTGACTTCGAATCCGAACAAGCCGGGGCGCGATGCGGCCATGCGGATCTATACCAGACTCGGCTTCAAGCTTGAAGATCCACTGCATGGCGGGACGAATCTCTACCGCTACGTTCTGTGAACTGAAGCCGCGCTTGATTTCAAAAGCAAATAGCCAAGCCGACTCTCTACGTGAGGGCCGGATTTTTTCTTTTAAAGTGAGGTATAAAAAAATGACCACTCATCATTGATAAATGGCCAACTGAAATTCAAGTTCGGTCTTTGTTGCTCAGCTTTTCGAGCTGAAGCAAGTCTTCCTCCACGGCATCTGAGGTGGGACCACGAGAGGTAATGGTTTTGCAGTTCTTGTCAGCGCGATCGCACACCAGCGTAATCAAGCGACCATTCTTGCTCGAAAGACAAGAGATCACAGCGAGCGCATGGGTATTCCCAGTGCCCTTTTTGACAGCGTCAACGACTGCAACCTTGAAGGGTGCGTCGCGACATTGCTGACGTGCCTGCTCCATTTCGTAGTCCAAAACGGTTGTAGCTGTCTCTGGCTGTCGCTGTGCATACGCCGCAGCACAGACAAAGAACAGGGTACTTGCGATGAGTGCTTTCAAAGGAGTCTCCCGCGCTGATCCGAGCGCAAACAGATAGACAGAGAGAAGGGATCTTGTTCTCTCTGAGAAAAAGGACTAAGAAAAATATTGACACATATACATAAAAACGTCAATACAAAGTAGTGTAACAACTCACTTGACTTTCCTGTTTTTGTCTTATATGTTGCTTTCATACTCGAACACGCGGTGTGTTTGAGGGACTCTACGGAGACATGAGATGATTCGAGATATCAAGGTAGGCGACATCACCAGCCCGTCCAATCCGGCCGATGTCATCATCGGCATGAACAGCACGCTTTCGGATGTAACCGGTATCGGACTGCCTTTCGTGAAGCAGATTGCGGCCATTCACCCAATTGTGCGTGGAAGCGTGCTCAGCTTCCGGTTCACCCCGGAGCGGAACCTGCACATGATCGTTTGCCATGCCATCGACGATGGCGGCTGGGTCAATGCCGACATGCACGTTCGCTTCGGAATGGACTACCTCTGGCATACCGAGGCAATGCGGCAGTACTCCATCGTGCAGATCGGCACCGGGCGTGTCGGCAGGCGTGATGGTGCCGATGACATTGCCATTCGCTCGGCTATGGCCAATAGCTTCCTCCCGGTCGACCTCTATGTGTACGACCCGGCAGTGCACCAGGTGATTGCAAACGCCATGGCACAACAGCCACTGCGCGCCTACCGAGCCTGGCATCCCATTCACGGCGAAGAACGTATCGCCGCTTGACCCTGATCAGCGAATCAGAAAACGAGCTACACGGACAGAGCCTACCGAGCCTGTTCTTTTTTATTTCACCTCGTCATAATCTATTGACACTGTATTTAAGGTATGTTATAAAATACAGTTGCTTTGAAATCAGAGCAATTGTAAGAACATTTCCAACCAGAGGAGAGAACCGTGAATTTGGAACATTTTTTCAACCTCAATACCGATCACATGTACGGTGAGGATGCAGTTTCGGCAACGGCAAGTATCCAGAAGGGTGAGTCCAATGGCGTCGTGATCAATTGCCCTGGTGGCAGCATTCATTCGTTCATGGACGACGCCGTCGCAATGACCGATCAGCACTTCACTGCCCTGGGCATCTTCGTTGGTTCACTCGCCGTCGAATACTACTTGTGTGCTGGCACCCGGCTGGCGACTCCGCATTCGACATTCTTCCTTCATCATCCGAACGTTGAAACGAAGGACCTAGGCGATCAGACGCTCGAGCAGCTGCTTTGGAAATACGAAATCAGTCGGGCACTTATCGAGACCCATCGTCCGAGCAAGTTCGAGTGGCGGACGCATCGACGTCTCATCCGACTGATCCTCGGTACGGCCGAGTGTCAGCACTTCGGCGTGCGGTGGGTATCCAAACGAACAGGTCTCGAACCAGGTATCGTGGATCAGTTGATGCGCGACGAAGTCACGTTCACTGCCAGCGAGGCCCTCGAACTCGGTCTGGTCCACCACATCATTGAACTTTAGACCAACGGGTCGAAATTCAAAAGGCGTTAACATTTCTGTTAACGCCTCTTTTTATTCTTGCTTCATTCTTACTTTCCGAAAAAAGCGCTGACGTATTGGCCGATAAAGTACGGCCAGAGAAGTACGGCGAATAATCCTTTCCCAAAGGAGAGGTTGAGGAAGCCGATCGTGAAGAGCCACCCCGCAAACCATGAGAATCCTGTGAAGCTATGATTCTCGATTTTCACCTTGTCCATAGGTTTTTCTTAATAATAAGAGGCTTTTATACTCCTATTATAT
This sequence comes from Candidatus Moraniibacteriota bacterium, assembly GCA_043739895.1. Lineage (GTDB taxonomy): Bacteria > Patescibacteriota > Minisyncoccia > Moranbacterales > UBA1568 > UBA1568. Next base: position 1,181 of record JAYUDH010000070.1, on the reverse strand, counting down.
CACAGGAAGTTCCTGTAGACGCTTGGCTTCTTTGAGAACAATGAGATCACGTTCACGGATAAATCCCCCATCATAATAGCTATCGGGTTGATCTTTTTCCAATGCTTCTATCGCTTCATCAAGCGTCATCCAAACAAGCTTAAAATCATTTTCTTTCTCACCATCGTCAAGTGCGGTTTCACCCTTCGATGTTATTTTTCCGAGATAGCAATGCGAGGTCTGTTTGATATGCCACTCTGTCCGATACTCCACAATTGTCCCGATTTCTCCGGTTACTTCGATACCACACCCTGTTTCCTCTTTCATTTCTCTTGCCAGCGCCTGTAGCACATCTTCTCCAGCCTCGATACCGCCACCAGGAAGTTTATGGTAGCCGTGTTTCCCGACAAACAATATTGGTATGCGGCCGTCTTCATCAAAAGCCACCGCCCGTGCCGCCTCGCGTGTCTCCGTACACAGCCCTTCCTCCTTGGGCTCCTTGTCTCTGATTTCTTTTAGAATTTGCATAATTTTTGATGCCTGTGTGATTTTTATGACGTTAATGAAGTCCAATAAACATCGAGATATTCCTTGGTTCAATACGTATAATTTTATCTCATTTTAGCTAGTTTTTTTAATTTCACGCCAGCGCTTGTTGTAGAAATGCTAGTAATATTATTTATATAATTTTTTAATTTCATTAATGGATTTGTTTGGGGCATAGAGGTATTCATCATTTGAATACACGTCAAGTAAACTACTCTTTAGGTCCTCCAGATCAACCTCTTCTCCTTCTGGTCGAGTTTTTGAATGAATTACTAACTCGGCTAATTTTTGTTGTACAACACGAGCCCTTTCTTCAGTTGTAACCCAAAAGAAATCACTATTTCTTTTTGAGAAATCATCTATTAAACTCCCGTAATCATAAAAAGAACCTATGAGTTTAAGTTCATCTTGATCAAAATCACTAACAAATAAATGAGCATACAACTTCCAGCTTTTTGTTGGAAAAAGAGGAGGCAGATCGTCAGTTGTTTTAGTTTGAAGTTTTTCCTTTAATTGATTTATTCTTTCTTCCGCAGTTCTAACCTCGAGTAACAAAACTTTTGCTGCCTGCTCTTTTGAATCGTTCTTTTGTTTCAAGTAAAGACCAATTGCTATCGTTCCAACCAAAAGAGTCACAAATGCAAAGAAAGCATTTG
>JAYUDH010000069.1:0-3939 GCA_043739895.1 Candidatus Moraniibacteriota bacterium | reverse complement strand
AAGAAAAGCTCCGTCCTTTAGGATGGAGCTTTTCTTTTGGGGTTACCGGACGAGAACGGGAAAGGGGTCGGGAAAACGGGAGTTTTCCTGTTGCGGAGAGCAGGGCTTTTGTCCGCTGAGAACGGAGGCATTCTCAGAGCGTAGCTGTTCGGTTGTCTGGTCGCCCCGCTAGAGAAAACACCCGAAAGGGTTCTTTTCATTGACAGAAATGAGAATTTATACTATAAAATAAAGTGCTCCATTTAGGTGGACGCACGGTATCTTAACGGCCAATTCGGCCATAACCCAGAGGAGCCTTCGATGGCAACTGACTCCAAGACCCTGTTCTCTTCCCTCGCCGCGGGCGACATGCTCATGGTGCCCATCAAGCCGCCGCTCATCAAGCAGGAAGCAACGCACTTCGTGACGGTGCTGCGTGTCGACGATCAGGGCGGGCTCTACCTGTCCCGGTTCTCGGATGACCATCCCGTCTCGGCAGCCCAGGCGTCCTGCAATCCGTTCCGCTGGAGCGACGAAAAGGGCACTCTGGTCGATTGCGATGGCGATGTTCCGCGCTGGTACACCACCGACATCTCGCTCGAGCGTGGCGGCGCCAAGAAGGCCGCGGCTGAATACGCCGACGTGCCCAGGGCCGAGCATTCGCGTCACCAGCTCACCAGAGCCGACATCGAGGCCTTCGAGAGCGACCCGCGCTTCCGGGTGATTGCCGGCATCAGCCAGAACGGCGAGGCGGGCAATCCACCCAATCAGCTGTCCCTCGTACTCGACCTGATGGGTATCGCCCATACCAAGGAACAGCTCGTCGGTGTGGCCTGGCATCTGCTCCGCTCCCAGGCGAAGTCCGACCTGCACATCGCCCTGATCTCGCTCGGGGACATCATTGGTGATGCGGCCGAGGACAATCCGCCCAAGCACTGAACAACTGCGGGACTCCCGCAAACCAAGGCTGTTAGAATAAATATCTGACAGCCTTTTTCTTTTCTTTTTCTCTCCAACAGGGTACTATGTGTGTATGAATGATCTCTTCCGAAAAATTGCTCATCGTGCTTCGTTGTTAGTGGGGTCTCCCTTTGCTTTTACTTTGGCACTAACCGTCGTCATTGTGTGGGCGGTGACCGGTTCCTATTTTCATTACTCTGACACGTGGCAGCTCGTCATAAATACCGGTACTTCTGTACTGACCTTTCTCATTATTTTTTTGGTGCAGAACACGCAGAACCGTGATGCCAAGGCGATGCATTTGAAGATCGATGAACTGATCCGTGCCGGCAAGGCGTCGCGCAATCAATTCTTAGACTTGGAGGATTTTTCGGATGCTGAGATGGAACGTATCCACGAACAGTTCCAGCGCATCCGCGAAAAAACACACAAAGAGATCTAGTGACCTTGGAAGGAAAGAATAAGAACTACTCTGTTGAAGAAGGGGTATCAAGGGGAGCGGGTGGCGTTGTTGCTACCGACTTCCTTTTTGTTATGGAGGCAAAGATACGAAGTCCCGTGAGTGAGATGACGAGGAAGGCAGAAAGGCTGTAGAGCCAGAGCATCCACCAACTGAGAGAATCGGTACCCGAAAGAAATCCGTGGGCAAGAAAGAGGAGGTAGGTGAGAAAGCTCATGTAGTGGAGGACACGCCATTTTTTGAGCGAGAGGAAACGTCCTTTCATCTCAGAAGAGAGGACGAGTGCCAGGATACCGTAGAAGGAGAGAGTACCGATTCCTACCGCATAGCGTAGGTCAAATCCCAGGCGCGAAGAAAAGGCTCGGTCAATAGAAAAGGGAAGAAGTCCTTCTTTGATGGTGAGATGGAAGTAGGGGTCGAAGAGGAAGGCAGCAAAATGTCCGACCACGGCGATGAGTGCCATCCAAGAAAAGTAATAGTGTATATCGTAATTGAGGGCAGGAGGCAGGAGGCGGAAGACGAGGCGGGTGGTCATAAGGAGGCCATTGACGACAACGAGTGTGAGGAGAATAAAGGCGAGGACGCCGCTGGCCCTCCCGATATACCAGGCCAGGGAAATATTTTTATTAATATCATTAATGGCAGTGAGAGTGGGCGCGTCTTGTTGGTTTATTGGGTTAGTACCCTGGAGAATTTCGTCGCCATCGGAAACACCATCGTTGTCGCTATCGGGATTATTGGGATCGGTGAGGTAGGTTGATATTTCGGCCTGGTCAGTAAGGCCATCGGTGTCACTATCTTTGACAGCGGCCTTCCCAAAGGAGAAGGAAACGATGAATAAAACAAACGTCAAAGAAACAAGCACTCCAGTATTCAAATATCTGTTATTTTTCTTGCCAAACATATTTTTGTGCATGATGATTGATCGTCATAGTATGGTCACTTTCAATAAAGAGAGCAGGGAGGCCTTGCTCCTGTGCGAGTTTCCGTCCCTTTTCTTTTCCGGCAATAAAAAGCATTTTAGCATAGACATCAGCTGCAGTGGCATGGGGGGCAATAACGGTCACCGAAAGAAAATCAGGGAGTGCTGATTGAAGGGTGGTAGGGTCAATAAGGTGGTGTTTCATTTCGCCATTTTTTTTCCAGTGACGACGATTCCTTCCCGAAGTAGCGACAGCCATGTTGGAAAGGAGGAGAAGCGCTGGTTCGTGTTTTGGATCAGGATGTTCGACCTCGATAGCAAAGTAGGCATAGCCTTCTTTTTTATTGCCACCGTGAGCATAGATGTCGCCACCCGCATCGATGAGAAAATTTTCGAAATGCTCTGAAAGATAGGCGGCAACCTGATCAATGATGTAGCCTTTGCCGATACCGCCTAAATCAATGAAGAGGTCGTGCGGTTTGGTGACGGTGAGGGTTTCTTGGTCGAGGGTGAGTTCTGAAAAAGCACGCTTCTCTGGTGAGATGGGATGATCGCCAGTACCGAGGTAACCTTCTTTTTCGAGAGCTGGGAGAATAGAAGGGTCAAAAAGACCCTTGGTATGGGTATAAAAATACTGGCAACGAGTAAGGAGGTCGAAGAGCTCAGGGGATACCTCGAGACGGGTGCTGTGATTGAGGGTCCAGAGCTCATTACCTTTCTGGAAACGGCTGTAGCGGCTCTCAAAAGTACGCATCATGGTAAAGGCTGTTTCGAGACACCGCGACGCTTCATCTTCCTGCCCTAAAGGAAAGACGATCTCGCACATGATATCGGTATTCATGATTTCCTTCTTCACTTCCTGGCGGAGCGATTGCCAGGGTTTACTGTTCATAGGAATCAAGGATCCCGTTGTCGTTGTCATCGGTTTCAAAATCATAGTAGGAAAAATCATCCTCATCGTGATACTTATCAAGGGCATTCGGTACACCATCACCATCGATGTCGGTGAAGTACTCACTTTGTTTGATGAGTGGATCGGGATCGATAGCATCGACCAAGAGGTCACCATCGGTATCTTTGGTGTATGCTTCTTCGGTGACAACGATGGTTTCAGTCACGGGTTTGTAGACGATCACATTTTTGACCACCTTGATTGTCTTTGTTTTCGAAGAAGATGTTGATGTCGTTGATGTGCTGCTCTTGCGCTCGTCATCACCTTCGTCTTCTCTCTCGTTTTCATCCTCATCATCTTCGGCTCGTGCCGTCATGACGAGCGGACTCCCAAAAGGGGAGACGGTATTTTTCTCTTGGAACGGAACGGAGCTGAGAGTAACAAACGCTATCGGCAGAGCGAGTGTCCCAAGTACAAAGATTTTTTGTAATGAACGCATAAGGGTATTTTTTAAGAAGTCTTGGTCTTGGTAGAAGACTTTGGCTTGCTGGCAGGAGTAGTAGCGACCTGCTGCGTCACCACTTGTTGTGTGACGACTGGCTTGATAACCGTCTGATTGACGGTCGTTTGCTTTCCAGCTACGAGCCCTGGTTGGTCTTTGAGGAGTTGGTCGTACTGAGCCTTGGCCTCTTGCATTGACTGCTTGAGGTTGTTTTTTCGGTCGTT
>JAYUDH010000068.1:0-3951 GCA_043739895.1 Candidatus Moraniibacteriota bacterium | reverse complement strand
CTCCGCGTAGAAAAGAAAGCGACCCTCATCGCTATTGCCCACCACGAAGATGATCAGGCCGAAACATTTCTCCTTCGACTTCTTCGCGGCTCTGGAATGAAAGGACTCTCTTCGATGCGTCCTAAAAATAATTTTATAGTGCGACCACTGATCGAAATGAGTCGTTTGGATATTCTCCGTTACCTCGATGAGAGAGCACTTACTTTTCGTATCGATGAAAGTAACACTGATCCAAAATTTTTTCGTAACCGAGTACGTCATGAGCTCATGCCTCTACTTGAAAAAGAATTCCAACCCGGTATCAAAAAACTCCTTGCCGATACCGCCTTCCTCCTGGCAGAAGATTACGCGCTCATTGAATCCCTCGTGGCACCTCTCGCCGAAGTCCCTCACACTCCTACCAATCAATTTTCCTGCCAAAAAATGCGTCTCTATCCAGAGGTCTTACAGCGACATCTCCTTCGTCATTTATTACAACCGTGGTGCCATAATAAAAGTGCCTCAAAAAGCCTCATCGAAGAGTGTCTCAAGATGATAAAAAGTACCAAAAGCAAGACTCAAATCATTACTGTTTTAGACTTGAAAATCGAGCGCAAAGGTGATACAGTAAGACTACTCAATTTTTCACATTAACCTCTTACCTGTTGATATATTCTATGGAAAAAATACTCAAAAATCTCTCAACGATTGTTCTCCTCTTTTTACTCGTTTCGGGGATCGTTATTCTCTATCAGTCACCAGAAACGAAACCAACCCCTACGCCCTTAGGAGAGCTCGTTACCCAGATCAATCAGGATCAGGTAAAGGAAATTACTGTCAAAAATAATGAGGTCAACGTCGTCCTTAAGGATGGTAAGAAAGAAAAAGCAAGCAAAGAACCCGAAAGTTCCCTTTCTCAAACACTCGACAATTATGGTGTTGATAAGGAAAAATTAAAGAATGTCTCCGTCAATCAGATCGAGGACTCTGGGGTAAGCTTCTGGCTCGCAGCACTCCTGCCATTCCTTCTGCCTTTCCTCCTCATTTCTGCCTTTATCTGGTTCATGATGCGACAAGCGCAGCGCGGCAATTCTCAGGCTCTGTCCTTCGGCATGAGCAGAGCTCGTATGCTTGATCCTAAGGATAAAAAGAAACGCATCACGTTTGCCGATGTTGCTGGTGCTATTGAGGCCAAGGTGGAACTAGAAGAAATTGTTGATTTCTTAAAGCATCCAAAAAAATTCCTCAGTATGGGAGCGAAGATTCCTAAAGGTGTGCTTCTCTTAGGTCCCCCAGGAACCGGTAAGACGCTCATGGCCAAGGCCGTAGCTGGTGAAGCTGGTGTCCCCTTCTTCAATATCAGCGGCTCGGAATTCGTGGAGATGTTTGTTGGCGTCGGTGCCAGCCGTGTCCGTGATCTCTTTAAGCAGGCCAAGAAAAATGCTCCTGCTATTGTCTTTATCGATGAAATCGACGCCGTCGGTCGTCATCGTGGAGCAGGTTTAGGTGGTGGTCATGATGAACGCGAACAAACACTCAATCAGATCTTAGTTGAGATGGATGGTTTTGAAACAGACACCTCGGTCATTGTCATCGCTGCCACCAACCGTCCCGATGTCCTCGACCCAGCACTTCTCCGTCCAGGTCGTTTCGATCGCCGTGTCACTATGGATCTCCCTGATATCAGCGAACGTGAACAGATCCTGTCTATTCATGTCAAAAATAAACCTCTTGAAGAAGCAGTTGTGCTTCGCACCTTGGCCGAACGAACACCAGGATTCTCTGGTGCTGATCTCGCCAATCTCGTGAATGAAGCTGCTATTCTTGCCACTCGTCGCAACAAAAAAACGATTAGCATGTCTGAACTCACAGAGTCCATCGAAAAAGTTATCCTTGGTCCAGAACGAAGAAGCCGTATCATCAATAAGAAAGAGAAAGAAATTATCGCCTATCACGAGGGTGGCCATGCACTCGTTGGCGCCAGCCTTCCTTTTGCTGATCCGGTTCACAAGGTATCGATCATTTCTCGTGGACACGCTGGGGGATATACTCTCTCTGTTCCTGAAGAAGAAAAGAGTCTTCATTCTTACAAATATTTCATCGACGAATTAGCCGTCTTCCTCGGTGGCTATGCTAGTGAGAAACTGGTCTTTGGTGATATAACCACCGGACCATCGAATGATCTGGAGCGTGCTACCCAGATGGCTCGTAATATGGTCACGCGCTACGGAATGAGTCGCCTCGGTGCTCGTACGTTTGGCAAAAAAGAAGAACTCGTGTTCCTGGGACGAGAGATGCATGAGGAACGCAACTACTCAGAAAAAACAGCCCAAGATATTGATAGTGAAGTGACTCACTTTATTGATCAGGCCTTCGAACGTGCCACCACTATCCTCACTGAGAAACGTACTATTCTCGACACCATTGCCAAGACACTTCTCGAGAAAGAGACTCTCGAAAAAGAAGAGTTTGCCCTGCTCGTTTCAGGAGCACCAGTACCAAGCGTCACCCCTATCGTCTAGCAGCCCGCTCTCGACCATTCCCGTCATACCTATGGAGAAGATATTCTTTTCTGAAATTCTGACAGAAAGCTGGCACCGATCATTTTCGCGTGTCGGCTTTTTTGTCTTTGGTTTTTTTATCGCTCTCCCTGCCACGCTCTACAGTATTCTTTTTTCTTCTACAGAAAATTTTCGTATCGAGGAGTGGCTGCCGTACATCTCCTCACACCAGACGACTATTCTTACTTTTCTTTTTATATATTTCCTCTCCACGCTCTTTGGAAAAAGTAATCTCATCCTCTCCCTTCATCACAACATAAAGCAAACTGATACAAAAAAAGAACCTCTCTTCAAGACACTCTTTCTCTCCATAAAGAAGGCATTTTTCATTGATCTTGTCATGATATGTTTCTTTTTTCTTTTCATTTCTACTCTTTCTCTCCCTGCTCTCATATCATATGCAACATTTGGGACAGTCAAGGGAGGGCTTATCGCTCTTGGTATGCTCGTATTTTTTCCCGTTACCATTATCGCGTTTTTTGTTCGTGAGTTTACCTTTTTCTACTTTCTTCTTACTCCTCTCAAATTGAAATCTTCTTTTGAAGCGGGCGTACAATTTTTTCTTCGTTTTCGCACATTTTGTCTCTGGTTTGGTTTTTTTTCACTCCTCACTGACCTTCTCTTTACATTTTCCTATAACCTCGTTATGCTACCTATTGTCGCGTTCTTCACAAAAACAATTCCGTCTCTTTCGGAAACGACTCTCTTTCTCTTCGGTAGTCTGATCGCTGTCACCTGGTATACCGTTTTCAAACAATCACTCTGGCTCTCGTTCTTTCATCGCCTTGCGAGCCCGAAAGATGCAGTGATGAAAGAAGAGAAGGTATCTGATCCACTCCTCGAAAAGGAAGCATCAGAGATACCCTCCGCATAAACATGGGTCTGTAGCTCAGTTGGTTAGAGCGCTACATTGACATTGTAGAGGTCTCCAGTTCGAATCTGGACAGACCCACCCATATGAAAATCAAAAAGGCCTGGAAATATTCCAGGCCTTTTTCTGTATACATGGAGTTAGCACCCCATATCAACCGTACAATTCGCTGCTGGTGGTGCTTTGGTAAATGGCTTGATATACGTATTGGTCTGTTGATTGGCCTGTTTCAAGAATTGTGCCCCCGGTCCTAATTGCTTATTGAATTTATTGAGAGCCACATTAACTTGCTTGTCTACTTTCTTTACTTCACGCTGGATACTGGCCTGGATCTTACCGATACCATTTTGGACGAGGTTACTGATAGCTTTATTCAAAACAGCTGATACCACGCCCGTCAGAAAAGAACCTGGATTATCAGCGGCTGCAATCAGTGTATTGCCGATATTCTGTACATTCGATACCATGTCACCAATCGTTTTTGCAGGAGCAATAGTCCGACCATTCACTTCCTTACCGAGAAATCCTGATGACTGTGCT
>JAYUDH010000067.1:0-3967 GCA_043739895.1 Candidatus Moraniibacteriota bacterium | reverse complement strand
TATCGAGATAGTATTGGTAGCGGGCCTGAGCTGCCTCTTTCTGGGCAGCGGCAATCTCCTCCTCTTTCGTTGCCAGTACTTGTGCTCGCTTAGAGTTTTCAACCGCCACAACCGCGGCAAAGGGGCCAATAAAGGCTACGAGCACGAAGAGAAACAAGAAAAATTTTGTTTTGAGTGTTGCCATAGGATGCTATAGTAATGATGTTATTGTACCACACAGAGTAGAACGTTTTAGGCGGAGAAAAGTTTTCATCGTATGTTTTTTCAATAGGATATGACGTACCAGGGACCAGTCCAGGGTGATCTCCGCGAAGATCTCCTCGCGGCGAGTGATAACGAGCTTCTGAATCGGGCCAAAAAAAACCCAGAAGTGTTTGGCATGCTTATGGAGCGCTATGAACAGCCACTTTCTCGCTACCTCATGCGCCTCACTGGTTGGGGGAGAGAAGAGGTGAGCGATATCCTTCAGGAGACCTTTATTAAGGTCTATCGGCATTTGAACGAATATGATGAGGATTTGAAATTTTCTACCTGGATTTATCGTATTACCCATAATCAGGCTATTGATACTCTGCGGAGCCATAATGCCAAACCATTGGCAGCGGCTGTCTTACTTGAAGACCTGGCGACGTATGTTCCCGCACCACAGGATCTGGAAGCAGAGTTTCTCAAACACGATGAATTAGCAAAAATTCGCCAAGCCATTCTCAATCTCCCGCTCCTCTACCGCGATGTCCTCGTCTTACGCTTTCTCGAAGAAAAGACCTATGAGGAGATCGTCGATATCATCAAAAAACCAAAGGGCACTATTGCAACGCTCATTCGTCGTGGTCGAGCGCTCATGCTCGAGGAACTCGATCACTAACACTCATACCAAACACTATGTCGACACTGACCGAAAAAACACTGCATGCTATTGCAGAAAAAAATATTCAACCGCTTCCGTTGTGGCACTCACAATTGAAGAACGGTGGTTTTTGGACGGGAACTTTTTTGCTCGTCTTTTTGGCGGCCCTTGCTACGGCGCTTTGCCTCCACTCAATATTAGAAATTGACTGGGACGCTTCGGTACGTGCACACTTCTCCTTTACAGAAATGTTTTTCTTGGGAGTGCCCATTGTGATGAGTCTTTTTCTCCTCTTGTTTCTGGCGGGGAGTATCGTCTCTCTTCATGAGACTCGCTATGGGTATCGTTACTCGCTTCTTTCCTTATTCGGTGGTTTCTTATTGATTAGTAGCGTGCTTGGGTTCGGTATCGAAGCCTTGCCGTTTGATGAATCAGTGGACCGTTTTCTGACGCAGCCAGTTCGTCGTGCAGAACAGTGGGGCCCACGGCTCTTGCCGTCGGCAGACGAACAGTGGTCGCGTCCAGAAAAAGGACTCCTCGGTGGTACGATTCTTTCTTCGAGCTCTAACGACGTCGAACTCCTCGACGCTCACGATCAGCAGTGGACAGTGAAGTATTCTCAGGAGGCAGTGGGTCAAAATGTCCGCCTCATTCCAAAAGAAGAGGTCAAGGTAATCGGAACAAAAGAAGGAGACCATGTTTTTCAGGCGCGTGAAATACGTGAGTGGAAACAATCTTCCCCACAAAAAAACACTTGGCAGGATCGTTTCGAAAAGAATCAGTCGAGAGAACACGAATAGAACGAGGGTGAATAAAAGAAAATCTATGAAACGTTTCTTTCTGGGAGGGGGTATCGCCCTAGTCGCTCTTTTTTGGGCAGCGTTTTTATCGTGGCAAGAAAACGATAGAAACAAAAAGGAGGTCTCTCTATCAAGTGAAGAACAAAAAGTAGTAATTGCCCCCGTGGAAGAATCTGTGCCAGCCTCAGAAGAAAAAGAGATTCCCTCTGAAGTGCAGGGCGAGGCTGTATCACTTCCTGTGTTATTCTCCATCACTGATGTGCCGTTTACTCCACAGGCTCCTTTTGCTCTATGGGGCAACCCTACTTTTCAGGACGCTTGTGAAGAGGCGTCAATTATTATGGCCAATGCCTGGGTGAAAAAGAAGACGCTTTCTCAGGATGATGTGAAAAAGGAAATCGAGTCTATGGTTGTTTTTGAAAAAAAGAAATTTGGTCAGGCGGTTGATACGTCGCTTGCTGATACCGCTTGGCTTCTTCGTGAATATTTTTCTCTCACGACGATGGAGGTGAAGACAGATATTACGGTAGATGATATACAGAAAGCCTTGGCTAAAGGTAGGATCGTGATCGTTCCCACTGATGGTCGGAAATTAAAGAATCCCAATTTCAAGCAACCGGGGCCGATGCATCACATGCTCGTTATCACTGGCTATAACCAGACAACGAAGGAATTTACCACGAATGATCCCGGCACCCGGAATGGCAAGGCATACCGCTATTCGGAAGATATTCTCTATGAAGCTATCCTTGATTATGCCACTGGTAATCATGTTCCGGTTGTCAGTACCGACAAGGTGATGCTCACGGTGTGGCGAGAGTAGGGGGGGGTGATCCCGCGAGAGAACACTGCGCCTTCGGCGCGACTTCAGTCGTTTGCAGCGACTCTTCTCTAACGGGGTTGACTTTAGAGTAAAAAAGGTGTATAATGAGAAAGCGTACTTTATCAATAGAAAAGCATGAGTTGAGCCTTTCCTTTGGAAGACTTTTTTGTTGTCACAAAATTTCCTTCTTGAAGAAAGGCTCAATTCATCGGGCGATGAGTGCGAGCATAACAGTAACGAAGAGGAACTATATCACATGACAGTTGGTTCAGGAGTGATAGACAAGATGCCAGTCCCTGGAACAGGGGGGCTGGCTTATGCGGTGCCGGTGAGCTATCGCGGAAGGAGCGGTCCTCCCGCGCGACATGTGCAGGCGGTTCATCCTACCGCTTCACGGTGGCCGAGTCTCGATGCCGAACTGGCGACGAGTCTTCGTGCCCTCGATGGTCAGCAACCGAATCCCCAAAACGAGGAGCAACCATGAGCAAGAAGCGTGTCATCCGTGTGCCCGTGCTCGACCCGCGAAGCAGCCAGCAGTTGGTTGGTGGCGCGCGTCAGTCGGTGGGAAGTGGCCAACAGACGGCCGACCTAGAGACGGATACAGAGCCTTCTTCTGGAACGATTCGTTCCGGCCGACCCGTCAAGCGTGTGGTGTGCAAGGTGCTGCAAGGCCTCGGCTTGACGGCGCACCGCGGCTGAACTCGGGAGCCTAGAGCTTCGCCTCAACGAGGGGAATGATCAACGATCGTTCTCCTTTTTCTTTTTTCAAAAATGCGAAAACGAGCTATACTCTCAGTATAAATTGTAAGAAACTTGCTATGGGATTATTTTCGGGATTTACAGGAGGGTCGGCACGTGTTACACCGATGGAGTTTCATGACAAGGTTCGCTCCAGTCTAGCTTCAAAGGGATTATCGCACCGAGATATCGAGCAGGTAGAGAGTGTGGTTCAATTACCACTCGATGAGGCTGGTAGTAGACGGGGGCTTGATCGTCATGAAGTAGAGCAGACCGTAGCGTATCTTCATGAGAATCGTCACGAACATTCTCTCACCGATCATCAGATTTCTATTGTCGACGAAGTTCTTCATGAGAATCTATAAACAGCATGCCTGAGAAAAAACAGGAAGAAGTGCTCCATATTGGTGATGTCCTGTGTCAGGTAAAACGTCGGCGCGGTACCAGGCGAGTACGTCTGGCGATTGGTCGCGATGGTTCGGTGGTGCTTACACTGCCGCGAGCTGTCTCGCTTTCGCGGGGGCAACAGTTTCTTGAGAGTAAACGAGAATGGATTGTGGCCATGAAGGAGCGTCAAGTTGCTCATCCGAAACGTCTCCTCGACCAGGGGAGTGATGAAGAATACCGCCTGACCAAGGAGGCAGCCCGCCTCTGCATCACAGAGCGTGTCATATACTATCAGACGCTCTACGGCGTAAAGTATCGCTCCCTTTCTATCCGCAATCAAAAGACACGATTTGGGAGTTGTTCCTCCAGGGG
>JAYUDH010000066.1:0-3969 GCA_043739895.1 Candidatus Moraniibacteriota bacterium | reverse complement strand
GGTAAGGGATTGTTTTTTCAGGATGAAATAGTAACAAAGGATCAGCAAAAAATTCGCCTTAATATTCAGCATGCCATTATTGTAAAGACTGCTGATTCGAGTGAAGCGCTGCAGACGCTTGCTGCAGAAGCAAAAGAAGATCACCTCGTGGTGACAGAGTTTACTTCAGAAATGCTTGAAACGACCAATGATAAGAAGGTTATTGCGAGTACAAAAGAGAAGACGCTTAAGGAGGTGACACACTTGGGCGTACTTCTTTTTGGTGAAAAGGAACGGGTTGAGCAATTAACGAAAGTGTTTCCGTTATACGAGTAGGACAACGAGCTCAGTTCCCGCCAAAGGCTGACAGGGGTTTGACACTGCATTCACACTTGCCCGCCTGTGGCGGGTTGCAGGGGTCACTGGTTCCCCGCCCGAACGTACCGTTCAGTACGGGCGGTGAGTTCAGTTGAGAAATTGGTCGCTTAGCTCAGTTGGTTAGAGCACTGCATTCACATTGCAGGGGTCAGTGGTTCGAGTCCACTAGCGACCACTAAAGAAAAATCTAAAATAATACCTATGCTTGATATTCAATTCATTCGTACCAACAAGGAAGCGGTGGGGCTGGCTGCCAAAAACAAGAACATCATTCTTGATGTTGATGTTTTGCTGGTCAAGGATACAGAGCGCCTTACTCTTTTGCACGAGATTGAAGAATTGCGTTCACTGAAAAATGATATCAATGATCTCGTGCAACAGGCCAAGACCCCTGAAGAGCGGGCCGAGGTGATTGAAAAAGGTAAAGAGATAAAGACGAAAATAGATGAGAAGGAGAAACTATATATAGCTGTAAAGAGTGACTTTGAAAATCTTGTAGGACTTGTACCGAATATACCGAGCGCGGATACGCCAGTTGGGAAAGATGAGGGTGAAAACGTCGTGGTACGACAAGTCGGCATCCTTAAAAAGTTTACGTTTCAACCTAAAGAACATTGGGAATTGGGCGAGACTTTGGGAGTTATTGATACCGAGCGAGCAGCCAAGGTCAGTGGTCCACGCTTTGCTTATCTGAAGGGTGACTTGGCGTTATTGCAATTCGCTTTAGTGCAACATGTTTTCACTACTCTGACAGATAGTACCAAACTCGCTTCTATTATCAAAAATGCTCAATTATCTGTGCCGGTCACTCCCTTTATCCCGGTGGTCCCACCTGTTTTTATTAAGCCGGAACCATTTGAACGGATGGCTCGTATTAATCCTAAGGATGAACGTTACTATCTGCCAGAAGATGATCTCTATCTTATTGGGAGTGCTGAACATACGTTGGGGTCTCTCCATATGGATGAAGTATTTCAGGAGGCCGAACTTCCACGACGTTACGTCGGCTATTCAACGGCCTTTCGGCGCGAGGCTGGTTCTTATGGTAAAGATATGAAGGGTATCCTACGTCTCCACCAGTTCGACAAGCTTGAAATGGAATCCTTCACGATTAAAGAAAACTCTTTGGCCGAACAGGATTTTTTTGTGGCTATTCAAGAATATCTCGTGGCGTCACTCGGTATTCCTTATCAAGTGGTACAGATCTGTACAGGGGATATGGGTGTACCAGATGCTCGTCAGATTGATATTGAATGCTTTATGCCTGGTCAGAACAAGTATCGTGAAACCCATACCTCTGACCTTATGACTGATTATCAGGCGCGGCGCTTGAATACCCGTGTGAAGCGAACAAATGGCGAAATGGAGTATGTACACATGAATGATGCTACTGCTTTTGCCATTGGTCGGACCCTTATCGCGATTATGGAAAATTACCAGCAGGCGGATGGGAGTATCACTATCCCTGAAGTCTTGCGCCCATTTGTTGGGAAGGACGCTATCACAGTAAAGTGAAGCGACAGAGAGTGTTTGTTTGACGATACCAGCCTTATTTGTTACAATCACTGCGCGTTTTCTTCTTCTCTAAACGCTTTTGTTTTTGTTCGTTTTTTCTTTTTTGGGTGCGTAGCTCAGTCGGTAGAGCAGTGGCCTTTTAAGCCAACGGTCGAGGGTTCGATTCCCCCCGCACCCACCATATACTTTCCTCGTGTTCTCTCAATAAGAAAAATGTTCATCTACCCGAGATGTTTGGGGAATTGAAGGGCGCGAGTAGAAAGTGAGCAAGCGAAACTTTCTGTGTGTAGCGCCCCGGCTCCGAGTCGGAGCGAGGAGGATTCCCCCCGCACCCACCAATGCAGAAAAATCTTGCAGCCAACATATGGAAATACGCCTTGTTATTGATCAGTAACAAGCGTGTTTTTGTCGCTATTCTAGGCGTATACTACCTGACAGTGCCAGGTGTGACGCCGCAGGTTATCGGTACTATTCTTTTGGTGAGTACGTTGGCGGGTTTCTTTTTTGAGATACCGAGCGGTTATTCGTCAGATAAGTTGGGACATAAAGAAACGCTCGTTCTCGCAAGAGTGTTTATGATCTTCTCAACTCTCTTTTTTCTTTTTGCCGATACAATCAATTTTCTTTTTTTAGGAGGAATTTTTTTGAGTATTGCTCAGGCCTTTCAGAGTGGCACGGGGAGTGCTTTTATGCACGAAACCTTTCGTGCTCTGAAGAGGGAAGATGATTATACACGAGTGATCGGGAAGCTCAGCTCTATCGGGTTCGCCATACCAGCGGTGCTTATGGCAATGGTACCGTTTCTTGTTGGTATCAGCTACAAGGCACCTTTTGTCGTCGCTCTGGTCATTGATAGTATGGGACTGCTGGTAGCGCTGAGCTTGGTAAAGCCGCATGTCTCAGCGGAACATGTAGCAGAGATACGCGCCACGAATTTTCGCCAGGTGCTACGCTATGGCCAGAGGAAACATTTCTTTATTTTTGCACTGTTTTCGAGTATTGTAAGCGGAATACTTTTTGGTATAGGTGGGTTTCGAGCTCCGTATCAAGCGTTCTTAGGGATACCGGTTATTTGGTTTGGAGTGTTGTTTGGTATTGGAAGGGCGCTTGCCTCTCTCATGCTCGCTTATAGTGGTAGGATACGGAGCAAACTGACAGTGTACTCTTTTTATCGTTGGCAAATAGCGCTTTATTTTTTTCTCATTCTTTTACTCGGTCTCACCAATCAACCTGTTCTTGTTGTGGTATCCCTTATACTCATTAATGCCTTCCAGTGGGGGCTCAGTAGTATTGATGGTGGTTTTCTCTTAGATATTGTCAAAGAGAGTAAATTCAAAGCAACCCTCCTTTCGGTGGCATCGCAGATTGATTCTCTTATTTCAGCTCTTGTTAGTTTTTTAGTGGGGTACGGCATTGCCCACTTTTCTTACCAGGGTACTTTTACGGTTGTCGCCTTTGGGATGGTGGCTTGTTTGCTTCCTCTCTCGATGTACCTTGATTTTCGGTATAAAAAGAAAGGTTTTCTCCAAAAGTGTTAAGAGAGCGTTTCTTTTCCAAGAAGGGTGTATCTGCTATACTAAAGGAAAAGTTTTTATGTATATATGATAAAAAAAACCTTCGTCGTTGTAGCCTCTGCGTTGCTTCTTTCTGGGTGCACCATCAAACTCCCAGGATCGGTTTCTGTTCCGACGCCGCAAAATAATACTCCACCGACGACCTTCACTCAAAAAATCCAACCGGGGAGTCTCTTCAAAAGTAATGATAGCGGGAAAACGTTTAGCGTGAAGTCACGGGTTGATGATAAGCACTCAATTACTTCGGCAGATGTTTTGTCGCTCGCTTTTCATCCGAATGATTCAAAAATTGTCTACGCCGGTACTGTTGATAATGGTATTTTTAAAACAGTGGATAGTGGAGAAACATGGCAGCCAATTGTTTTCCCACCGAAGAAGATCTACAGTTTCATTCTCGATAAGAATGATCCGGATAAAAAGATGTTTGCTTCCGGTGTCTTAAACGGCTTAGGGAAAATATTCCGTACCGATGATGGTGGGGAAAACTGGAAGGTAGTCTATACCGAACCTGGGGCCAAGGTAG
>JAYUDH010000065.1:0-3987 GCA_043739895.1 Candidatus Moraniibacteriota bacterium | reverse complement strand
TATGAAACTATTGATCAAAAATATTAGTGAGAACCCCGTGTCCCTCCTTCGTCGGGCGGGCTATGTTTTTCAGCGACAGGAAAATGGGGAGATGAGTTTTGTTCGTGTCATGGCTCAATCAGGATACCCTCGTTTTCATTGCTACACTAAACTCGCCGTGATTGACCTTAGTCTCAATCTCCATCTCGATCAGAAGAAACATACCTATGGCGAGGGGACCCGGCACCACGGTGAATATGAGAATGATGGAGCGGTAGAAGAAGAAGGACAGAGACTCTGCGCCCTCTTCGGTGAAAATACCAGTATCGTACAATAAAAACAAAGCCGAGATGGTGGAATGGTAGACACACTAGCCTTAGGAGCTAGCGGGAGCAATCCCATGAGAGTTCGAGTCTCTCTCTCGGCACCATAAAAAATGAAAATACTTAGTGAGCATTTTTTGTATTAAATCAAAAAGATATCAAAATAAAAAGACGACCCATGGGGTCGTCTTTTTTTGTAAACAATAGACATATTATTCATCACGCTTTCGAGGTTCGGACCGCGGTGATCCGATACCCTCTGGCAGAAGAGTAAAGAGGAAATGAGCCGTAAAGAGCATCAATACAATACTCAAAAGAATACGGAAAGAGAACATAACTGAGGCAGGAATATACGAAGCAATAGCTGCAAGGTATTTTTTCGATCCCTCGAGTTTTCCTTGGGAAAATCCTGGTTCTTGCAATTCAACTTGGGCACCGGTAGAAAAATGAATCTCTGGTGAATCAAGTGGTGAAATACCCCAAATATCACGCAGGGCCTGGCGAATCTCTTGCGACTGTACCACCGAGGCGGTCAGTGCAATATTATACACTCCTGGAACTGACTTGATCGCCTTGAAAGTGATTTCTCCACCAACAACTGGGGGGGCTACTTCATTCACAATCGTGCCATCGACAGACCACTGACGTGTAGATCCTGCAGCCAAAAAATTAGGAACAAAGACACCGTGGAGGGTTATGTCTTCTCCAGAAAATCCCTCTAAAACAGATTCGCTAAACTCATTACACAAACCATTTGGACAGGCAACTGAAGCTGCTCCTTCCACATCTTTATATTGACCGAGAAACTTTGGCCACGCCAGAGTCAGGTCTGACGACGCCACATTGAGCGTTGGCTCAATGACATGAAACGAACGAGAAAGCGTAATCGTCTTATCCTTATTTGGATTCACTTTGTTACTCGTAACGTCATTCGCTGTCAGAGTTACTGTATAGGTATCCCCTACATCACCAGAAACAGGGAAAAAGTTCACTTCGTTAGCGTTATCATCCAAACAATTTGGTGAAACATTACCATTATTACAATTGAGCGAGACTCCATTGATCGTCCATTTAAAGTTACTCAGTCCTGCTGGATCAACCCGTAGACCAATAATTTCATTTTTTACCACCCGACAGGCGACGCGATCAAGAGCGTTATCATTACAAATAAGTCCAGGAAGGAGTGGGTTCGGCAAACCGACACGCATCGCAGTGGCGCCAGGTACCGCCGTTACCTTGTAGGCGGATATTTTTTTCCCCGTCGAAGTAAACTTGGCCACAATGTCACTCTTTCCTTTACGCGCCACTCCGCTCGCAAAACTTTCTGATGCTTTGGAGGTAAAGCGGAGATAACCGACACCGTCTACCAAATAATTTTCCAACTTTCTTCCTGCCAGAAGCTTTGCTCCATCATTTTTCATGTTAAGACTGACGCGTAGGGTATCAAGGGCGATTCCTTTATAACTCCCCAAGAGATCGTAATTTCTGAGATCATTGGTAATATCAGCAGCTACAAAGCCGTTACCGTTTCTGAATTGAATGTTATCACTTAACTCTACCCTCCATTCAAAGAGTATTTCACTGACACTGCGCGCAGCATTCGAAACAGAGGCCTGAACAGAGACAACATCACCACTCCCATCAGCCGATTCATCATTAATTGGATTATCCGAAGAATCAGCAAGGATTACCTCCAAGTTCGTTGCCTGTCCTCCCTGAGCAGGATCAACCAGATTCCGCTCGAGACATTTATTCAGGTCAAAATCTGCTGAGAGCATCGTCACTGAATATCCCTTAATATCTCTTGTAAATGATCCCGTCCCGTTAGCCAAAGACAATGGACAATCCTTTTTGGAAAAAGCCCACATAATCATCGACGACGAGTCATTATATTTCGTCGTCAACATCGAAGTCCCCTCGATAGCTACTCCAACTTGATCACCAGACACATAGTTCCAGGTAAAAGAGGTTTGTCCTAACCCAACAATATTCGCCTCATCCTTATTTCCGTTATCTGCCGTATCTGGATCTTCTGGGTTGACTCCCCAGAATTTTTCTTCTGCTACTGGAAAGGTCCCGTCGCCACTGGTATGGCCGGGGATCTTTGGAAAAAGATGCTTACAGTAGGTGTTAATATTGCCACCACCGCCACCACTGCAATTATTGAGAGCAGCTCCGCAGGCCGTGCTCGTTGTTGGATCCGCAACACAGCGCGGCGTCCCTGTACCACAAATAGGCGTTCCTGCTCCATCACACATCGGCAAACCAGAAACCTGACACACACCCGTATCAGAAAAAGTTACCGGAGGACAGTCTGTACTCCCCGGGACAAGGAGACCCGTCAAAGGGTCAATATAGGGAGCAATAGTAGTACAAGTCTTCTGAGGGTCAACTTGACCTTCTCCCACCATACACACTGGGGATGTCCCGTTCGGGCAGGTAAAGTCAATATTTCCTGTATCTCCAAGTTCATAATTTTTCCCACCAGTAGGGTCATTGACATAGCAATGGTCCGGTGAGCTCACTCTATTATCTCCGCCGAAGCGTGCCTTGTAACCATCGTTATCATCAGTCGGCACACCATAATTAGCCTCGGCCGTATCAAAGCCATTCTTTGCGAGAATAGATGTCGCTTCAATCTTCCAGTCCTCAACCGTAATGCGTCCATCATTATCCTGATCACAGAGGGCCTTAGCATTGGCATTGGGATTATTAGTCAGATCACACCCCACATGCTTGATGTACCAGGTGTAGTACAGACTCGTTTCTTTATTGGAAAAATACATCGGAAATGCCTTGGCAGTAATTTTTTCCCCCGCCTTTGGGTCACTCGGATTAAAAAAGAGTGTTACATCAGGGGACGGCTGTTTGGTATCGGACACGTTAAAACTTTCTCCTTGATTTTGAATAGTTCCCGTATCAAGGTGATACCGTTTCTCCATATCAGAAAAAACCGAAGAAGCAGAGGGAATGCTCGGGCCGC
This sequence comes from Candidatus Moraniibacteriota bacterium, assembly GCA_043739895.1. GTDB lineage: Bacteria > Patescibacteriota > Minisyncoccia > Moranbacterales > UBA1568 > UBA1568. The sequence goes on along the minus strand of JAYUDH010000065.1, from coordinate 702 downwards.
CACCAAAAAGACCAGCCGAAGCAGGAAGCGCACTGGAAAATAACAGCTCCAGCACCAAAATACTACTAAGAAAAAGTTTTTGTTTTTTTCGCAAAAATGACATCATAGAAAAATACTCTAGCGAAGAACGAGGAGAAAAACATCGGTGAGAAAAAAGAAAGCCCAGCTCGCTGCCCAAGAATACCACACCGACTGACTATAGTACGCAACGATTCCTGCTAGAGGACTAAATAGAAGTACGGGGAGTCGCTGCCACGTCAGGTCGTTCGACATATAGAAGAGTGCAACAAAGAGCGCTGCCTGAAAAAAGATCGCAAGAAAAGGAAAGGATCGCAGCCAAAGGAGTTGTACCAACCCGCGGAAAAAAACTTCGTATAAAAGTGTCGTGAACGTCACAAGCACCAACTCATACACCATAAACCACAGAAAGTTTGTCTCAACCGCCACTGGAAAGAGGTAGTGTTCCGAAAAAGACGTAAAGCGAGAAAAGAGCACCACCAGACCTAAAGCCAGAGCAACAGCGATCAGACCGACAAACATTCCGGAAAAAAAATTTCCCGACTGCCATCCTAAATTTTTCAAGGACTCTTTCAATACTATTTTACTATACAACAGAGGAACCACCAAGAAAAAAGCAGTACTCACAAGAAGCGTCTGAAAAATAGGATTCACCTTGTCACTCTGAGTAAAAACTCCCAAAAA
>JAYUDH010000064.1:0-3988 GCA_043739895.1 Candidatus Moraniibacteriota bacterium | reverse complement strand
GGCGTCGTAGCTGCTCTTTCCGCCTATGACTTTGTTCGTAAGGGGCAGTAAATGTCTTTACAGGAAGGAAAAAGTGTGCTATACTGTATCCACAAGTGAGAAAACGGGTGCCCAATGAGGGAGCCCGTTTTCTTTTTCCGAGAGAGGCTGAGATGTTTCTTGTTTCGATCCTTACCTTCGTGCAGTTAAAATCCCAGCGTGATTTTAACTGACGTGGAAGCGATTTTTCTCTGCTTTAGTAGAGAACCATGCAAATTCGCTTCCAAGTCGCTCGCAGGCAAGATACGGAACAAGAAACGAGCATCCTATCTTCTCTCGGGAAATTCCCAAACCAGTACCTTAAAAACAAAAAGAAAAACAAATACAAAAATACAGGATATGTTCCCATATCCTCGCCTCCAAATGGGGGTAAAAATGACGGCTGGTCAAGAATTTTTTCTTCCAGCCGTTTATCATTTCTCAAAATTGGCTGGGGTTGAAATGAGCCTGATACTGGGCTATACTGGGTTAGGTCTCTTTGGGCTGATACTCTCTTTATAGGGGGGGGCTTTGAAATAATGATACTAATGGTATGGAAGTATTTGAAATTGAGGGTGGGAAGAAACTCTCGGGAACAATCACCGTCTCTGGACTGAAGAATGCCGCCACGCCGATCATTGCTGCTACTTTATTGACCCGTGAACCTTGTGTACTGAAAAATATCCCTCGTATTGAGGATGTTTTTCGTATGCTCGAAATACTGGAGAGCATGGGGGCGATCGTAAAATGGCAGGGGAAAAATACTGTTGTTATTACAGCACAAACGATCGATGTGAAAAAGATTGATCAAGAGATTGTCAAGTCACTCCGTTCTTCTATTATGCTTTTGGGAGCACTCTCTGCTCGGGCAAATCAGTTCTCTATTCGTCAGCCCGGTGGATGTGTTATTGGCGCGCGCCCCGTGGGTACCCATATTGATGCTCTCGAAAAACTGGGGGTGAGTATCGTTGGTGATGGAAAGAGTTATCTCGTGAATGCCAGTAAGAAAAAAAGTGGTAAGGTGGTACTCCGTGAACTTTCGGTGACGGCCACAGAAAACGCGATGCTCTTAGCGGCAACACTTCCTGGGAAAACGATTATTAAAGTAGCGGCCTGTGAACCACACGTCGAAGATTTAGGAAAATTTCTTCAAGTTTTGGGAGTGACTCTATCTGGACTAGGGACACATACGTTGACGATTACCGGGAAACAAAAACTCGGTGGTGCTACCTACACGATTATGCCGGATCATAATGAGGCAGCGACGTTTCTGGTATTAGGGGCGGTGACGGGGAGTACGCTGACAGTGAAAAATGCCCGGGAGGATGATCTTGATATTGTGCTTGAAAAACTACGTGAGTTTGGTGCTGACTTCACTCTTGAAAAGAATGCTATTACAATTCATCCAGCCAAGAAATTACGAGCTGTCACGAAGGTGGATACCCGTACCTATCCAGGTATGCCCTCGGATAACCAGTCTCTCTTTGGGGTGCTGGCGACACAGGCCGAAGGAGATACGCTCATTTTTGAAACTATCTATGAGGGGCGATTTAATTATATTCCTGAACTGATCAAAATGGGGGCGAGAGCTGACGTCCTCAATCCTCACCAAGTTATTGTTCATGGGAAAACACCATTGCATGGTACGGTGATTAAGAGTTTTGATTTACGTGCTGGAGTAGCACTTATTATTGCTGCTTTGGCCGCCAGTGGGAAAACGGTTATTGAGGAGATTTATCAGGTGGATCGTGGGTATGAACGGATCGAGGAGCGCTTACAAAAGATCGGTGCGCGGATCACGAGAAAGGAACTGGTATGACATGGGATATGAAAGCAATGTTTTTGCGAAAAATTGGGATTGATCTCGGAACGGCGAATACCCTGGTGTTTGTTCCGGGGAAGGGTGTGGTGATTAATGAACCTTCGGTAGTGGCTATTTCTTTGACAGAAAATAAAGTCTTGGCGGTAGGGAACGAAGCGAAGGAAATGCTCGGACGAGCACCGGATAATATTGTTGTCAGTCAGCCGCTCCGTGACGGCGCTATTGCTGACTACCGTGTAACGGAAGCGATGCTCAAATATTTCTTAGGAAGAGTGAGTGGTCGCGTACGCTTGTTCCGACCAGAAGTTGTGTTGTCTATTCCGGCCGGCATTACTTCAACGGAGCGACGAGCAGTAATTGATGCAGCACTGAAAGCTGGTGCCAAGGCGGCATATGTCGTGAAAGAACCAATTCTGGCTGCTATTGGGGCAGGTATTCCTATTCATACCGCGCAGGGGAACATGATTATTAATATTGGTGGAGGAACATCGGAAATCGCTATTATTTCGCTTGGCGGGGTAGTGGCGGCACACAGTGCTCGGGTAGGTGGGAATCGTATTGATCAGGCTATTTCTGATTATATTAAACGTAAATACAGTTTGGCTATTGGTGATCGGACGGCGGAGGAAATCAAGATGAAGATCGGGTCAGCTATTGCTCAGGTCAAGGAGGATCATATGGAGGTGCGGGGACGTGATCTTATGGGCGGCCTGCCAAAGACCGTTACAATTTCCTCAAATGAGGTGACCGAAGCGATCCAGGATGAGTTGCGCGAGATTATCAATGTCATTAAACAGGTGCTCCAGGAAACGCCGCCAGAATTGGCGGCTGATATTATGGACAAGGGGATGGTGCTTTCGGGTGGGACAGCTCAGCTTCGCTATCTCGACCAGCTCATTTCCAAGACGATCAATGTGCCCTGCTACGTGGCTGATGATCCGGCCTTTTGCGTGGTCAAGGGAACGGGTATTGTTCTGGAAAACCTGGAGGTGTATAAGCGGAGTATCATGCTGGCAAAATAGAGCATTGTTATTTATTGACCACCAAAAGTTTCCCTTTTTTCTTCTTCTGTATATCCCGAACATTTCTGACTTACTCTGTCGAACGGTCGACTGTCCAGTCGAAACCATCCGTCACGTCTTACCGTTACCGACTCGTTCATCACAAATGCTCGCCCACCTGCGGTGGGTTACCGGTCTATACAAAACGAAGAAAAAAGAAAATCTTTTAGTTGGTTGCATTATTGTTTACTAAAAGTATGGTTATTGGTATCGACGCTTCACGGGCCTTTCTGAAACGACGGACAGGGATCGAAGAATACTCCTATCAAACGATCAAGCATCTGCTGGATGCTCTCCCTGAAACGACTGAGGTGGTGCTCTATGTACGAAAAAAAATTGTTTTTTCCGATGGTCGCATGAGATTGATAGCGCCGGAGATTGATTTTGAGTTACCAAAAAATTGGCGCGTGCGCGGTGTCTGGGCGCCTCGCTTTTGGACCCAGATAGCGCTTTCTTTTGAAATGCTCCTCCATGCACCAGACGTCCTCTTTGTACCAGCCCATACTGTCCCGATCATCCATCCAAAGAAAACAGTCGTCACTATTCATGGCTTGGAGTACGAGTTTTGTAAGGAGGGTTACTCTTTCTGGGAGCGCCTCTACATGCGTGTCTCGATTCGCTACTCCTGTCAGGTAGCCAGTACCGTCATCTGTGTATCAGAAAATACCAAGTGCGATGTCATGAAACTGTATGGTGTGGCAGAAGAAAAAATCCGGGTGATCTATGAAGGATATGAAGAAAAGACCCAAAGCCAAAATGACAAATTTCAAACAAATTCCAAACCGTACTTGTTATTTATTGGACGGCTGGAGGAGCGGAAAAACGTGGTGAGAATAATCGAAACATTTGAGATGTTGAAGGAAAAATACCAGATACCGCATGAACTGGTTTTGGTAGGGAAGCCGGGGTATGGATACGAGCGAATCAAAGCTCAAATATCAAATTCCAAATGTCAAAATAAAATCCAGGAAAAAGGTTATGTGAACGAGGAGGAGAAATGGGCGTTGCTTCGAGGGGCGGATGTATTTTTGTTTCCGACTCTGTACGAAGGTTTTGGTATACCGGTACTGGAGGCACAGAGTGTCGG
>JAYUDH010000063.1:0-1550 GCA_043739895.1 Candidatus Moraniibacteriota bacterium | reverse complement strand
GACATCACTATCTTGGAAGTGAACAGCGAGAAGGGGAATATTCTTCCAGAATCAAATCGTGTCTTCGATGCTGTGTGGGAGGATGGCTTCCCTCGTTATGTCAAAAAAATCCAAGATGGAAAGGTTGTGTTGGATGAGAAGAACAATCCTATTACTGAATTAAAATGGGATTGGAACGACGCATCCAAGCTCCGTTTTGGTAAATACACTGCCAAGCTCCTCCTCATTTATGATGATGGCACCCACGATATCCCTATTGAGGGGCAATTGACCTTCTGGGTGATACCGTGGAGGCTTATGGGGGCGCTTTTCGTCGTACTCCTCTTTTTCGCTATTGGTATCCGATCGACACTTCAAAAAATCTGGAAGAGGCTTTTTGGGAAAGCAGAGACGCTATGAAATGGTTTATTTTGCGAATGTTATTTATCGGAGCGCTCTTTCTGGGCGTTTTTTTGCCACGAGTGAGTGTTCGGGCACAAGAAGAGCATAGTGGCATCACTATTAGCCCAGCATTTCAGGAAGTGACCCTTCATCAGGGGGAAAAAGAAGCGGGTTTTTCTGTTTCTCTTACGAACAACATAGATGTACCTGTAACCTTACGGGTTGCTGCCCTTGATTTTGGGAGTCTCGATGAGTCTGGTGGAGTTGCATTTCTTGGTACGGAGAGTGATTTACAAAAAAAGTATGCCCTTGCCTCATGGCTACGCTTAGGGAAAGAAGTATTTACAATTGAGCCCTTTGGAAAAGAAGAGGTTGAGGTGGTGATCGAAAATCGTGATACCTTGGCGCCTGGCGGGCATTATGGGGCACTGACATTCAAAACAGAATATTCTGGGCAGCGGACAAACACGGGCGACACCGTTTCCGTGAATCAGTTATTCTCCACACTCATTTTTTTGAAGAAAGTCGGAGGCGACATCTATCAGCTCGGTCTGAAAGGATGGGAATATGATCATCACTTGTTTCAGTTCCAGGATACTCCCCGGTTACGATTTGAGAATAGCGGCAATGTTCATGCGGTACCACGAGGAAAAGTGATCGTTACTGACCCTTTGGGGCGAGAAGTAGCAAAAGGTATCATTAATGAGGAATCGGCACTCATTCTTCCGGAAACGACCCGCGTGTATCCTGTGCGTCTCCGCCAGTTGCTGAGAAACATTATCCCCGGTCGCTATACCGTGGAAATTACCTATCGTTATGATGGGAAGGATGATTTCACAACCACTTCCTTCTCGTTTGACTTTATTCCGCCACTTGCTATGCTGGGTCTTCTGGTATTCATAGCAACATGTGGGTGGTATGTGGCTCAACTTCGAAGACGAATGGGTGAAAAAAAGGCTCTATCTCGGTCTCAAAAATCGAAACGAGTCGACGCGTAGAAAATACGCTACTTTTCTTTTTGTTACTTTCTTTTTCTTTTCTGGTGCGAGTACTGTCAAAGCATCTCCGGTTACCGTAAGTGTCTCAAAGGGGCTGGAGAAAACCGTCTCTGTTTCAGCGGTTGTTCCTCTGACACCAGAATTTTTCTACCTTATCCGAAAGAATTCGGA
>JAYUDH010000062.1:0-4199 GCA_043739895.1 Candidatus Moraniibacteriota bacterium | reverse complement strand
TCATATTTGTACGAATCTCGTTCCAAATAAATTGGAGAATAATGTACATGGCAATCGGTCGCAGTTCCTCTTCCAGGTCGCGGATATTGAAAGCCACTAATTGATTCTTCATCTCGATATTGGTCTGCTTGTCGAGAAAACCACCAAAGATACCGTCGGTGTAGCGCTCGAGACGAGCCGAAAGCGATTCGGCTCCTTCCATGTTCTGCAGTACCGAATAGAGATCTGACATAGTCGGGAATGATGCAGCATCGAGCTGTGAGAAATCACTCGTTTCGGTAATATCACGGATGGCGTACGTTTCACGGATACCACGGTCGAGAATCGAGTCTTCCTCTGGCGTGACCGAACCAAGCATGAGGTGCAAAAGTCCAATGAGGTTAGCGACCGAGTTTCGGTAAATTCCCTCACCATCTTCATCATCTACCTGCTTTGGCAAATCAAAGGGATTCAAATGTACTTCTGAGTTGAGCGAGATCTTAAGAAAGCTGCCACCGACCGCTTCACAGAGGTGCTTATATTCATTTTCTGGATCGATAATAATCACACTAGCGCCAAACATCATCGAACGGAGCACTTCCAGCTTGACCGTATAGCTTTTACCAGCACCCGACTTCGCAAAGACCACCATGTTGGCGTTTTCCATCTTAAAACGATCGAATAGTATCAAACTATTGTTATGGCGATTAATACCATAAAGCACTCCTTCATTCGAAGAAAGGTCAGAGGAAACAAAGGGAAAGGTTGTCGAAAGTGGTTCAGTATTGAGATTATTCGCCACATCGAGCACGTCATTGGCCAAAGGACGCGTTGCCGCGAAGCCCTGATCCATCCGGAGGGTGGCCGGTTTGATATAGACCAACTGCGCCTCAAGAATCGATTCAATAGCATGACATTTGTCATTCAGATCGGAATCATCCTTTCCGTACACAGTCATGTACAGACCAAAGCGGAAGAATTTCTCTGTCCCCTGTTGTAAATTATCACGCAAACTCTCGATGTCTGCCAAGGCAGTCTCGAGCATTGGGTCGCGAATTTTGCCATCTTCCGTCTCCATGTGAATGCGTGACTGCACTTGCGTTGCCGACTTACGCAAATTTTTCATAATATCAGCAGTATCGATGGGGTGTATGAACAAGGCTGTGTCCATACTAAACTCAATATTGATAATCGGTGAAAACCAATTCGTAGAAAGAAACCTTGGATACGCCACCACAAAAAACGTGCGTGCTACCACACTTCCGATCTGCATCGTGTTGGGACTAAATTTGATCGCTGGTGGCGCGATGAGGTCACGAAGGGTCGCTATCCCTCGTTGGTACAGAGCTTCAGCATCTTTCGTGGATTCTCCCTTTCCAAACATCGTCATACGCTCCGGACGAGGAGTTGGAGGGGCAGTAGCTGGAGCGACCGGTACTACTGGTTCAGGTATTTGAGGAACGCGCGGCGGAAGAAAGGGTGCCTGGGCCCAAGCAGGAGGAAACGTCGAGGGAGCAGGGGCAGGTGGAGGAGTGACCACGACAGGATCGGAAACAGGAGGCACTGGAGGTGCAGTAACGGGCCGCATATTTGTCGCCCCAACCAGCGGGCCTTTATTGTCTCGAAAAATAATTTTATCCATGAAAGCAGTCTTAAGCGAGTTCTATATTCTCAATATTCTTGATCACTGTTGTCGTAAAGAGCGAAGGATTGTAGCTATTATAGAGGAGCTCAATAATTTCTTCGGTATTGAGCTGCGAGACTTTGACACCCGCACTCGAAAGAGCAGCACTGACATGATCTACTCGCTGAAATAGCTGACTCTTGTACGTTTCAAATCGATCCCCCTTCAGGCCGATGGACTGCTTAGGACGAAAAATACCAGAGATCTTTCCAAAAAATCCACTCTCTTGGTCTTCAACGGAAGAGAAGGGAACAACGACATAAAAAAACTTCGACATAATATTCGATACCTCGCTCAGTTTTTTTATGTACAATTTATATTCGGCCATCTGAAAACGGAGGAGCTCATTTTGTTGTTGCAACTCTTCATCTCGCAGGCGCTCTATGTACGGATCAATATTGAAGCGTCGTGATTGAATAACGATCTGTACGGGAAAATCGAGCGAGTTCAGAAAGGCCTGATACTGAGAAATGATAGCATCCTGTTCCAGCGTTGATTTGAGATCAAAATTGATCGAAGAAACCAGAAGCACACTCCGAATAGCGCCGGTTTTCAGCACCATCACGCCATCGCGAATCTCTTCAACATCGACGTACTTCTGCGTACTCGATGAGCTCGCAACTTTATTTTTTGGTTTCAAAAATTCCATGGGAGTATTTTTTAACTTCGTCCTCGACTATCGATCGATTGTGCTAAGCGGGTAAGCTCCTCACGAGTCAAATGTTTATCTCCCTGTATCTCCGTATGTACCGTCTGTACCGGTGCGGTACTCGTCACCATCGGTGTCACCGGGCGTTCCCACATAGCTACCTTAGGGCGAAACATATAGAGCACAGCATTGGAGATAAAGGTAGTCATAGGGAACCCATTTGGCCGATAAAACGCTAAGGCCAAAAAAAGTATCGCTGTCGGCACAATAGCAATAATGAGGAGCGCCGTATCAAACCACATGCGCATCAAGAGGAATATCGCCCCGAGCGCGATCAACCAACCAAGCTGTTTCCAGGTGAGTGGACCCGCTATCTTATCCTCAATATCAATAAATTGTGGGACGCTAAACATCATACGCTATCATTTCACACCAAATTTTTTTACTCGAAACTACTATTCTTCTTTCCCAAGACTCACGGGGCGAATATGAAAAGGATTGGCTTTCGGAGGAGGGGTCTGTGCCACCGGAGCACTGACTGGAGGGGCCACCTTCTGTGGGATCGGGGCTGTCCGGTCCAGTTCTGCTCCAAAAACATGGTGCGAAGAAAAAGACAGCGTTCCACCACCTGCCGGCACTTCTTTGACTGCTCCCGGCACATCATTTGACGGAGCCTGACGAAACGAGGCCTGGATAGGAGGAACGCGGAAATGCTGCGGGGTCGGTGCCGGTGACTGAGGTTGAGCGACAAAAGGAGGAAAGACGATCTCGCTCCGCTCAGTATCAATATCGAGGGCAATGTTTTCTTCTACCGATTTAAATACCAGACTCACCCGCTCGCGCTCTTCGGGCGACAAACGTTTCCCATTCTCGGAACGAAAAAGGAAATTGCCCCGCTGTACGGTATCATGATGTCCGATACCGAGCTCATCTCGATAATATTTGATCCAGTAGAGGAGCGATGGCCGCACCGGCTCTCCCTGTGATTTGACCCGGATACGTTCACGGGTAATAAGCTGATTACCCAGCTGCTCATATTTTGACAACGCCTGAAGCAGCGGAAGGTGCGCCATCTGTACCACCGCCATTGGCTCATTATCCGGGATGTCCTCTACTTCTGGCACCGGTTTGATGGTGAGAATTTCTTTTTGAATAAATTGAACTATAGCTTGAGACTTATTTGCATCATCACCGTTTGACGTAAGAGCATCTTTTAAAGCCACCTCAGCATCTGAGAGAGTAACTTCATCAAAAAAAATTCTTCGTATAGAGAGACTCACTGCTCCAACCATCGGAAGGGGGAGTGTGAACTTTTCTTGCAACTCCCGTATCTTCAATGGCAACTCATCAGAAACAAGTATGTCTCGCTTCTCTTTCGACACTTCATGAAAACGCTTCCACACAATATCTTCTGTCTGTTGATCAGTAAACCCACTGGTTCCATTTTCTGAAACCATCATTGGGTAATAAAGAATATTGTTGTTGATACTATTTTTCACAGTATGGTATGTATATATTAAGGCAAATCTCCCTTAATTTTCTGATAACGAGGTATATTTTCGTTTGCCCCTCCAGCTTTCAGCGAGTTTAAGTAAGCATCGGCATAGGCTTTATTAGCACTTCCAACCTTAAACATCTCCTGCTTGGCCACATCCTCAGTCTTCATACCCTTCAAAGTGTCCAGAGCAATACTCGCACGGGTATCGGCAGGATTTGTCCTAGTATTAAACTTAAACTCTAACATCGCATCGGTTTTCCCTTCCTTCTTTGCCTTTGATTCTAATGCTACTTCCATTCCTGGCTTAACACTCTTCAGAAGATCATGCACCGCCTGATAATCATTAGCCGTTCCATCAAGAGCTGTATATTCTACTTTAGCAACAAGAT
>JAYUDH010000061.1:0-4211 GCA_043739895.1 Candidatus Moraniibacteriota bacterium | reverse complement strand
CCCTACTTCCTCGAACAACACCTTGCGCCCGTCCATGCGGACGTGGTCGCACACGTTTCCCCGCGATACGGTGTCAGGTTCACGCCGTTTACCGACTGTGCCACTGCGGCACGACAGGGATTCGGATTTCAGCGAGGCATTCGCCTCGGTCGTGTTCAAAATGGCGATGGAACCAGTCACACCCAAATCCACGTCTTGTTCCAACGGGCCCGCAAGATACCACGCTGGGGCTGGCCCGGCTATCCATTCGTACTTAATATGCATTGGCTCCTGCAGTCCCTTCTGGGGATGGACGACTCCAGTCATATAACCGACGGGCAGAGCCAGTTGTTTACGATTCAAACCGGGTTCTCTGGCGGTCTCGACTACACGGGCTTCCCTGTCACGGTTACCGTTAGTCAGACCTGTGCCAGCATCCTCAGTTACATCGTGCCGAAGTCGTTTGAGATGGCGAACGATGCCATTGCCGATGCCCTTGACTGGTTTCGTGGACCGCAGGACCACAACCTGATGCAGGTTCGCGCCGGAAGAAATGGCACGCTCAGCATCCATCAGGAACCATACGCTCTAAGCGTTAACCCGATGGATGTCAATCTCGGAGAGGGTTATCGACTCTACTCCGATAACGTCAGCGACCCGGTCGGCCAAATCGTCCTCCTGGTCGGCTTGGCTAGCGTCTGGGAAGAGCTCCGTAAACGCCAAAGCACCACAGCCTGAATCGCCAAATCGTCTGTCACCTCCAACCCGAGCGTTCATCCAAACGACTCGGTTTTTTCTTTGCCAAAAACTCAAAACTTTGCCATACTAGCGCGATGTCAAAAACACTCAAAAAAACCATCGTTATCATGGGACCAACGGCTTCTGGCAAGTCGGATTTAGCTATTTCCTTGGCTCGGAAATATGATGGTGAAATCATCTCGGCCGATAGTCGTCAGGTCTATCGCGGTATGAACATCGGTACTGGTAAAGTAACGAAAGCCGAGCAGCGCCTCGCCCGTCACTGGCTCCTTGATATCGCTTCACCCAAAAGAAATTACAACGTCAGTCACTTTGTCCGTGATGCCAAAAAAGCTATCGCCGATATCAAGAAACGTGGCAAAACACCCATCATCTGTGGCGGGACTGGTTTCTGGATTCAGACGCTTCTTGAGGAACATACACTCCCAGCCGTCAAACCCAATCCCGAACTCCGTAAGAAACTAGGCGTACTCTCCACCGAAGTACTCTTCCGTCGGCTCCAGAAAAAAGATCCTCTTCGTGCGCAAAATATCGATGCCAACAATCCCCTGCGCCTGATTCGAGCACTCGAAATCTGTGAGGCATTGGGGAGAGTCCCAAAAGTACCGCCGTCATCGTTTCGTCATGAAAACTCTATCATCATAGCACTCAACCCAGAAAAAGAAATACTCTGGAACAATATCGCTCTCCGTCTCGAAAAACGACTGAAAAAGGGTATGCTTGCCGAAGTAAAAAAACTCCGAGCGGATGGATTGAGCTATAAAAAGCTCGAGAGTTTCGGACTAGAATACACCTATCTCGCGCTTTTCCTCCAGAAGAAAATTTCCAAAGAAGCAATGAAGGAACAACTTAACTTCGCCATCCGCCACTACGCCAAACGGCAATTAAGCTGGCTCCGTCGCTTCGAAAAAATGGGTGCACCAATCAATTTTATTACCGACCCAAAAGAAGCGGAAGTAATTCTTCGTTCGCATATGGAGTGAGTTACGTAACTCCTGACATAACAAAAAACTCCGGGCGAACCGGAGCTTTTTGTTTACTGAATCTTTTTTCGAAGCATCTCCTGTACCATTTGTGGATTGGCCTTTCCTTGAGTATCCTTCATCACCTGCCCCATTAAATACTGAAGTGCATTCTGCTTTCCCGCCTTAAAATCGATAATCGATTGAGCATTACGCTCCAGCACCAAGTCAACCGCTTTTTCCAGTGCCTCGCTATCATTGACCTGGCCCAAATTGAGACGATCAATAATATGTGAGGGGTCGGTATCACCATCGCTCCCATGGTACATTTCTGAGAGAATGATCTGTGCGGCACTTGAGTTAATCTTGCCGTCAGCCACAATGCCAATAAACTCGGCGTAGTTTTCTGCACTGATCGGGAGATCTTCGATGGTCTGATTATTGTCTACCAGGTGCTTACGCAGTTCGGTCAACATATAGTTGGCAGCGAGCTTCACAGCGCGTTCCAGTGGGGCCAGTATTTCCTTACTCTCTACCTTTTCTGCCAGCTCACTCGCAACCGCCTCAAAGTACTCCGAAAACTTCCGCTCCTCCGTAAAGATAATGGCGTCTTTTTCTGAGAGTCCATACTCAGAAACAAAGCGTTTCAATTTGGCATCGGGCAATTCAGGGAGAGTCGCCTGCAGACGTTCGATGTAAGCATCGTCAAACTCAAAGGGAGGGATATCTGGTTCAGGAAAATAACGGTAGTCATGGGCCGACTCTTTTTTGCGCTGAGACACGGTGATGTTTTTATTCTCATCCCACCCACGTGTTTCTTGAATGAGTTTCTCTCCCCGCTCCAGCACTTCGGTCTGACGAACAATTTCATATTCAATCGCTCGCTCTACCGAACGAAACGAGTTAATATTTTTGATCTCTACTTTGGTTCCAGACAAGCGCTCGGCTCCCTCAGGATAGAGAGAAATATTCACCTCACAGCGCATCTGTCCTTTCTCCATGTCAGCGTTAGAAGCGTCGAGATAGCGCAGGGTCTGGCGAAGTTTTTGACAGAAAGCCCCCACATCTTTACTATTCGTAAAATCTGGTTCAGTAACGAGCTCCATAAGTGGCACCCCCGCCCGGTTCAAATCAACTAACGTATAGTCAGCTCCGCTCGGATGCATCGACTTTCCCGTGTCTTCCTCGAGATGGATACGAGTGATGCGCGCAGGCTTACCATTAATCTCAATCACTCCTCCTTCACAGAAGGGTTCGTCAAACTGAGAGATCTGATACCCTTTCGGCAAATCAGGATAGAAATAATTCTTGCGATCAAAATGAGCCTGACGGCGAAGAGTACAGCCGAGCGCTAACCCAACTCGTTGCACCGCCTCAATAGCTTTGGCATTCGGAACAGGCAATGCTCCTGGTTGAGCGGTACAGACCGGGCAAATGTTCACATTCGGCTCCTTCTCCATACCCAAACCATTCTTGCAGGAGCAAAACATCTTCGAGGCAGTCTTTAGTTCCGCATGGACCTCCATGCCGATAGTGACATTGTATTTCATAGTCGTATGTCTAATGTGAGCCAGTACTCCCGAATCCCCCTTCACCCCGTATAGTATCATCTAACTCACTCACTTCACAAACTTCAGGCAACTCCACTTTCTGTATCAATAACTGGCTTATTTTAGCACCTTTTTCAACTATGTATGGCTCCTTAGAAAGATTCACCAGCCCAACTATTATATCCCCCCGATATGCTGCATCTACTACTCCGCCGAGGGTTTTGACCCCACCCTTCACACCGACACTCCCCTTGTCCCATACTAGTCCAACGTAACCAGTAGGAATAGCCATAGCAATACCTGTCTTGAGCGCCACCTTCTCTCCGGAAGCAATAACCGTTGCCTCCAAGGCATACATATCCAAGCCAGCATCATCATGATGCGCCCGCGTGGGTAGTTTGGCATTTGGATCTAATTTTTTTACATTGAGCTTCATAAAATAGTATGTACTTTTTTCCAAATAATTTCTGCAATATCTTCCCGAGAGAGGAGCGCTCCCCTTGGTGCACAGGCCACACGCTCCCAGGCATTCCCCTGCTTCACGATCTTCAGTGCGCTCTCACGTGCCGCCTGCAAATGTGCAGGATTTTTTTCAGCCAGATCACGCTTCCCTTTGACCGATCGATTCTGAGACAACCCTTGCTTTCCTTGGGTAAGGAGCTTTTCTGATATAGCCTGTGGGACATCAAGATAAAGCACGAGGTGAGGCCGTGGCAAACCATAGACCGTAAACTCGAGAGTATCAAGCCACCGTAAAAAAGCTGTTCGTTTTTTTGCATCAGTGATTTTCCCTCCCTGGTGAATCTGATTGGAGCTCACATAACGATCGAGTACTACTATGTCACCTTGCTGTAACCATTTTTCGATCAGCGGCTTCGACTCAAAGCGATCAGCAGCATACAGCGTCGAAGCAATATGCGGATCAAGAGCGATGAAGTCGCCGTACTCGCCCGCCAAACAC
>JAYUDH010000060.1:0-4220 GCA_043739895.1 Candidatus Moraniibacteriota bacterium | reverse complement strand
AACCTGAGAGCCAGCATCGGGCATCGAGTCCCCTGCAAAGGAATGCGACATTGGGGTAATGATAAATGGCGACGAACCGCTCCCGCCGTTTTCTACCGGCTGACTCGTTTTCTTCGGTGGGATCAATGATGCTAATCCCCTTCCCAATCCATACTGTTGTGACATAGGTATTTGTATTACAAAACTTTCACTTTTTTCTTTTCCTCTTCCTCACGAGCAATGAGTTCTTTCACCACACCCTTGTAAGCACGGGCCCCCTTAGAAAAGGCGTCGAAGTCGAGAATTGATTTACCAAAGCTCGGCGCCTCGGCCAAACGTACCGAACGAGGAATGACGTTTTCAAATACCGGTCCCGGGAAATGTGCTCGTACTTCGGACACTACCTGACGGGCCAAGCGGTTACGTCGATCATAGAGCGTCAGGAGTGCCCCACCAATTTTCAGATTAGGTTGGAGGTGCTCTTTTACGAGCTCAATGGTCCCCAAGAGCTGAGACAACCCCTCGAGAGCATAGTACTCGGTCTGTACCGGGATAATCACCTCATCAGAAGCAACGAGACCATTAATAGTGAGGAGGCCAAGTGACGGAGGGCTATCGATCAAAATATAGTCGTAGTAGCCCCGTATCTGACGCAATACATGATGGAGACGAAATTCGCGGTTCTCAATATGGACCATCTCAATTTCTGCTCCCGCTAAATCCTGAGCAGCGGGAATAATATGGAGCCCTTCGGTTTGGGTACGAAGAATAATTTCCTGTGGTGATAAACCAAGAATCATCGCATGATAGAGATTTTTCTCGAGCCGCTTGGCATCGATGCCAAGCCCCGACGAAGCATTGCCCTGCGGGTCAAGATCAACAAGGAGGACTTTTTTTCCTGCCTCGGCCAAATAGGTAGCAACATTAATCGTCGAGGTGGTTTTCCCCACCCCACCCTTCTGATTTACAAAGCCAATCACCTTACCCATACAAAAAGAAAGAGTTCAAAGAAAGAAAAATAAGGGGAAATATTCAACACTTCGAGCAAGAAATCCCCCTTGCTAGTGCCCTCATATTATAGTCTATTGACCCACTATTATCAATTTTTCACAAAAAAAACGACACGTATTGTATCGTTTTCCCGTTCAAGTGCCGAGGGAGGGACTTGAACCCTCATGATATTGCTATCGCGGGATTTTGAGTCCCGTGTGTCTACCATTCCACCACCTCGGCATATATTCATTTTTTCCTCGCTGTCACAAAAGAAGCATAGGCAATCAAGCCACCTTTGTCAACGCGGCATCTGTCACACGAGCCAACAGTGTTGCGACGGTCACCGGTCCCACACCACCGGGCACCGGCGAAAGAAAGGCTACTTTTTGTTCCACCTCTGCTCGGGCCACATCACCCTGTACGACGCCATCGACATGGACATTCCCCCCGTCGATAACAATAGCATCAGGAGCGAGCATAGATGCAGTCAGGAGGCTCGGTATACCGCAGGCCGTCACCACTACCCGTGCCGTTCTCGTTTTCTCAGCGATACGCTCATGACCCTCTGAACTGAGTATATAGGTACTCTCTAGTCCCTCCAGAGCCAGAGCAAAAGCCATTACCTTCCCCATCAATTCCGAATTGACTATCGCTACCGCTCGCTCACCATGAAATGACACTCCGGTAGCGCGGACTAGCTCGACCATCGCTCGCGGAAATACTGGGCAGCGGTCGCTTGCCCCCAAGAGAAATTGCTTCAGCGTTTCCTGATGAAAACCATCCGTGTCCTTCGTTGGATCGATGGTGGCAATAATCTCGTCGGTAGGGAAACCATCGGGCAAGGGGAGCTGTACGATGATACCATGGATATCAGCACGCCCATTAAGCGCAATAATAGCTCGTCGTAACTCTTCATGACTCACCGTCTCAGGAAAAAGCTGCTTCTCAAAATAGATACCCACGTCCTTTGCTCGTTCCTCTTTCAGTCCCACATACTTCTGTGACTGCAGGTCGTCCCCCACGAGAATCACAGCCAGCCCCGGGGTAACAGAGGCAGCCAAAATACGTGCTCTTATGGAAGAAAGTATTGTTTCGGCCACTGGTTTTCCCAAAAGAAGTGCCATAGTTAGAGAACGAAAATAAAGAAGAGTATCGCGACAATGATTCGGTACACTCCAAACGCCATGAAGGTGTGCGTTTCAATAAAACGAAGGAGAAATCGTACCGCTAAAAGAGCTACCACAAAGGAAGTAACAAAACCAACGACTAGGAGGGAGAAATTTTCGAAAGAAAACAACGCCGCACTTTTCCAAATATCCAAAGTCGTGGCTGCCGCCATGGTTGGTACTGCGAGGAGAAAAGAAAACTCGACAATAGCGCTACGCTTCAATCCCAGTATCATGCCGCCCAAAAGCGTTGCCCCTGCTCGTGACACCCCCGGCACCACTGACAGCGTTTGAAAGAGCCCAATAAAGAAGGCTGTTGTATAGGTCATGGTTGTCAGTTCCGTTCCTTCGATTTTCTTTTTTTTCCACCACCACTCAAAAAGTATCAAGATAATACCACCGACAAAAAGCGCTATAACAACCACCAGGGTCGATTCAAACAATTTTTTGATCATCGAATACAAAAGAAACCCGATGCCAAGAGCCGGGAGTAACGCAACTATGAGCCGTTTCATCACGGCCCGGTCAAAAAAAAGTTTCCGCCAATAGATCACAACGATAGCCAAAATAGCTCCCAATTGGATAGCTATTTGAAACGTTTTTAAAAATTCTGTCTCTGGAAGATGAAGGAGTTTCGAGACAAGAATAAGGTGGCCCGTTGATGATATCGGAAAAAATTCCGTGATCCCTTCTACCACCCCCAGAATAAGGGCGTCAAAAAAATTCATAGGGTGCTCACTATTTAGAATAACGTGCCACTTGAAGGAAGCGGTGGTAGTACAGCGTGCTCTGTCTTTACCGACTCCAAGAGTTTCTTGTTGCCATGAAGTTCTGCCAGATACTCCCAGTTACGGAACTCTGGATACTGTGCGAGTTGCTTTTCGAGAATCTCTACGGTTACCCGTACATCTCCCGCTCCCGTATGGGCTGTCACGTGCTCTTTGTCACAGTAGCGCTTGTAGGCAGCCGAGAGATTGCGTGGTGCGAACATACTGCGTGGCTCCATTTTATGATAGAGCACCTTGGCATCGAGGACTTTCTTCTTGGTAAAATCAAAGTTCTTGCCGACACTCCCAAACTCCCCCTTGAGAAAAGGGAGATCGAAACCAGTGATGTTGAAACCACCGACATCAGCTCCGTCAAACATATTCCACAGTTCGTAAGAAAGCTTGGCAAAGCTCGGACAATCGATCACGTCCGCATCATAAATCCCATTGATACGACTCGCATCAACCGAAATTGGGATGCCCGGGTTGATACGCTCACAATACGAAATCACCTCGCCACTCGGCATGATTTTTTCGTAGGCAATCTCGATAATCTTGTCCTCACCAATCGATAAACCCGTTGTTTCAAGGTCAAAAATGATCAGGGGGCGATCAAGCGGCAAGTAGTCGGGAATGGTACTTTTTAGCATACATTCAAGATATTATTTCAACGATACAGCGCATTTTACCTTAAAAGCTCATTTTATTCCACCGTGACACTCTTCGCTAAGTTTCGCGGACGATCAACCCCGTAAAGCCTACGGCCACGGGGCAAGCATCATATACTTTACTCTACTGTCACCGACTTGGCCAGGTTGCGTGGTCGATCGACGTCATACCCCTTAGCCACACTCATATGGTAAGCAAACAGTTGCAAGGGAATAACTGCCAAAAGAGGCATGAGCATTTCCAACGTCTTCGGGAGATAGATGACAGCGTCGGCTTTTTTCTCGAGAGCACTATTGCCCTCGGTAGTGAGGACGATGGCTGTTCCCCCACGAGCACGGATTTCTTCCAGACCACTGACACTTTTTTCATAGACACTGTCGACCGGCATAATGAAGAGGCAGAGAGCTTCTTTATCCACTAAAGCAATCGGGCCATGCTTCATCTCGCCCGTTGGGTACCCTTGTGCCGACACATAGGCAATCTCTTTCACCTTGAGCGCCCCTTCGTAGGCCAAAGGGAAATTATATTTCCGTCCGAGGTAGAGATAGTTTTTTCGCCCCGCATATTTCTTGGCCAATTTTTTGATCATACCTGATTGTTCCAGCACTCGCTCCATCATTTTTGGAATACGCTTCAATTCTTTGGC
>JAYUDH010000059.1:0-4235 GCA_043739895.1 Candidatus Moraniibacteriota bacterium | reverse complement strand
TGGCACGAGAAATTAAGGAAGAATCTGGTTTTACGGTGAGTATTGATTGGCGTATGAAAGTACGCACCGACCGAGAAACGGCTCGCCTCGATTTTTCCTATATCGGCACCTACATCGGGGGAGTATTTATTGCCTCTGATGAGGTGAGTGAAGCTCAATTTTGTTCACTCCAAAATCTTCCTCCTATACGACGTGACCAGCTCTTTTTGATCGAAAAAGCTATAGAGCAACGTCGGTATTTTTTTTCGGCGTCCTCTTTGACACCTGCATCTTTAGAAAACCAGCGCATCGCTCATTTGTAAAATATGGGTGTATTTTTTTTAAATAGGTACTATACTATTAATAAGAAATATCTGGCTGGTGGGAGGGGATACGGAGATAATAATATGGAATATACGTCTTATGGAAGGTACTCCTTTTTCTGATAAAAAAATACAGATCGCACTATTTGTGACGATTATCACTGTTATCTTTTTTCTTGTTTCGACGTTGGGGTATAGTGTTTGTTTCCGTCCCGTAGCGAAGTTTCCGAATATTTCTATTGGACACTGGCAGCGTCCTACAGCACCTCAAGATATTAATGGCTGGATGACTTTTGAGTATATCAATTTTGTCTTTAAGCTCCCTCCTGAGTATTTGAAGGACGCCCTCGCCCTCGAAAATGTGGGGTATCCATGGGTGACGGTTCGGCATGTGGCCAGAGTACAGAAGGTTGATCTTCAAGAGTTTATCCATCGCACCCAAGAGACTGTGATGAAGTATCGGCCATAACAAGAAATGGCGTATGGAGACATTTTTCCAGGACACCCTTACCTATCTTCTGCTCTATAAGTATGTAGCGTTATTCTTGATTACCTTTTTTGCTGCTTTTGCACTTCCTCTTCCTTCGACAACAGCACTTATGACAGCAGCGGGATTTGCTAGTCAGGGATACTTCAGTATTGGCTGGGTGATTTTTTGGGCTACTTTAGGGAATGTTGTTGCTGATAATCTCTCCTATTGGTTAGCGCGACATTACGGGATAACACTTTTTGAGAAGATTGGATTTCGTATCTCGACAGCGCCGGTATTTTCATTTGTGAAGGAGCGTCTGCGGCAGCACTCGCGGTGGGTTATTTTCTTCAGTCGCTTTGAAGTCGTCATGACTATTTCTGTGAATATTCTCTCTGGCATTACACAGTCTCGATACCGACAATTTTTTTGGTACAGTCTTTTGGGTGAAACGGCACAGGTCGGTCTTTTTGTTGCGGTCGGATATTTTTTTGGGAGTACGTTAGCTGGCGTATTCTCTCTGTTTGGAGGGTTTACTGCGTTGGTTATTGCCGGCGCTCTCGCGGGTATTCTCTTTTTTCGCAAACGACTCACTGCTTCTTTCCTCCGTATGCAGGAGCAGTACCGGGCTGCTGCAGCCCTCCGGAAGATGAAGCGAGAGGGTCACGAGCGAGCCTATTCTCTTGATATGTACTAAACTTGATCTCACAAGATATTTTCTTCCAGATAGCGTCTCAGAAGAAATTACGGCTACTCGGAATCAAAAGGGAATAGCTATTGTTACCTGAGCATGAGGTGCGAAATGACCCAGGGTGGTAAATACTACTCTGGGTCTTTTTTTATGCTTTAATACGGTATTTCCCATGAATAATTGATCATTGACAAAAGATAAAAAATATGCTATCATTGCAATTCAATACCATTTTTGAACTAAAAAAGAACTTTTGATTTTCTCATGCAGAATACTATGAATACCGAGACAACTCCAATGAAAATTACTTCTCATCAGCCAAGCGAAGGCGCGTTTGGAAGATTAGCAGTGGCACAGAAGGAGGGGGGTACTTTGTCACCCCTTTTTGATCATCTGGCTTTTGAGGAGGTCTTGCAATTAGCCAAGCGAGAAAATGCTTCTGATATTCATTTTTCCGGGAATGGCCGTATCGCTCTGCGTATTAATGGTGCGCTGACTTTCTTAGCCTATGCTGTCATTGCTCCACAAATAGCAGAGCAGATTATTGAGAGTCTCATGCCAGATGATGCCATGCGAGCCAAACTCCGTGCAGAAAAAGAGTATGATTTTTGTTACGCCCACCATGATGGTACCAACTATCGGTGCAATGCGTACTATAAGAATGGGGCTGCTTCGATCTCGATGCGCCGTATTAGTGAGAGTATCCCGACCCTTGATGAGATTCAGGCGCCGCTGAAAATAAAAGAACTCCTCCAAAAAAAGCAGGGACTGATTCTGGTTTGCGGACCAACGGGTCACGGCAAGACAACAACTATGGCCGCCATGATTAATGAGCTTAATGAAACGAGGGATGAGCACATTTTGACCCTGGAAGATCCTATTGAGCATGTTTTTGAAAGTAAACGCTGCATGATTTCACAACGCGAACTCCATACTGACACGCACTCTTTCGAAAATTCTTTACGCGCGGCAATGCGTCAGGATCCAGATATTATCGTGGTTGGAGAAGTGCGTGATCGCGAAACAGCAGAGGCTGTTTTTCACCTCGTATCGACAGGCCACTTGGTTATCAGTACGGTACATGCTACCAGTGCTCCGCAGACCCTCTATCGTATTGCACGTATGTTTCGTGCCGATGAGCGCGATATGGTGCTCGCACAATTGGCTGATGCTGTTCTTGGTATTGTCAATCAGCGTCTCGTGCCCACCGTCGACGGGAATCGTACCGCTATTTTTGAACTCCTGATCGCTAATTATGCCGCACGCAACGCCATTAGGAGTGGAGACGTGGCACAGCTCGTGAACACTATTACTTCATCTTCGGATGAGGGGATGATTTCTTTTGAGCAATCCGTTCGCCAGTTATTGGCTCTGGGGAAAATCGATCACCAGGTGGTCGCACCCTATCTTGAGCAGGAGCCTTTTCTGAAAATCTTCGCCTAACAGTTATTGAAGAAAAGAATCACTTCCACAGGGAGGTGATTTTTTGTATCAAAGAGCAATTTTCTTACCGTGCTACAATGAACGTATGGATACCTCTAGCTGGTACGCACAACTCATTAAACCCTCCTGGTCTCCGCCCGCTTTCCTCTTTGGGCCGGTGTGGACGATACTCTATCTTGGGATAGTGCTTTCCTTTGGGAAAGTGTTTCTTATGGCTTGGAACAAAGAGATTTCTTTGGCTGTAGTATTACCTTTTCTCCTCAATATTATTTTTAATCTCGCTTTTACCCCGATACAGTTCGGACTGAAGAGTAATAGTCTGGCAGCGGTCGATATTCTCTTGGTATTGATAACGCTCGTGTGGGCGATGATAGCGATCTTTCCCTATTCGCGCTTCCTGGCCTATGTTCAGATCCCGTATCTTTTGTGGGTTTCTTTTGCGACGGTTCTTCAACTCACAATAACTTATTTAAATAAATAGTATGTTTATAAAATTGTATCTCATAGCCTTACCCGTTTTTTTTGCCATTGATATGGTATGGCTTGGTCTTGTCGCCAAGAATTTTTACTTCAAAGAGTTGGGATCATTAATGAAAACAGAGTTTAATTGGACAGCGGCCATTTCTTTCTACCTATTATTTATTGTTGGATTGGTGATCTTTGTTATTGCGCCATCTCTTGAAAAGGGGTCGTGGACCTCCGCACTTCTTTTGGGGGCGCTCTTTGGTTTTATTTCCTACGCCACCTATGATCTGACAAATCTCGCGACCCTCAAAGATTGGTCGCTGGCCGTGACACTGGTGGATCTCCTTTGGGGAGCAGTGCTCGCCGCCTCTGTCTCTGTTGTTACCTACTTCATTGCGACAAAAATGGGTCTATGAATCCTTCTGTTTTTCTGATCGTCACTCTCTGGCTGTACATGAGTTTTTGGTTTTTATTGTCGTTTCTCAAAAAGCGAAATGATGTGGCTGATGTCGCCTGGGGTCTCGGCTTCATCCTTCTTTCTTGGGAAGCTTTTTTTATTTCAGGGGAGAAAAATATCCGCGGCGTACTCGTGGCGGTACTGGTGACAATCTGGGGAGCTCGTCTTGCCTGGCATATTCACGCCCGAAATCGCAGGAAGAAAGAAGACTATCGTTATGCAGCCTGGCGCCTTGAATGGGGGAAATGGTTTTATGTGCGCTCCTATTTCCAGGTTTATATTTTGCAGGGGATATTCCTTTTCCTTATTGTGACACCTGTTCTTTTTACAGAACGTCATACTGGTAGTGCTCTTGGTGTCAAAGTTTAATAGAAATGTCATAGGGGAGCGTTTTTTTAAAATGTCATA
>JAYUDH010000058.1:0-4274 GCA_043739895.1 Candidatus Moraniibacteriota bacterium | reverse complement strand
TAAATGGCCTCATCAATGCGGCTCGTAAACAAACCCTCCCCGCTTTTCGTGAACGAGGGCACTGGAAAATCGCCGCTGACTACATCGCTTCGGGAGCCAAGAAAAAATAACAGGTATTCACCTGATTTTACCGGCACTCGCTCGGAAACGAAAACGAGTTTTCGCTTCACTCACTTCGTTTAGTAATAAAAAAAGCCCCGAGAGGGGCTTTTTGAGTAGATGGACTTTAGCTAAAAATACCGATCAGAAAGAGGGTAAGGAAGAGTCCAACAAAGGCACCGCCAACGATCTCGCTCACTCGGTGCCCCACTCGTTCTTTGAGTCGTGGGAAGCGGTCACGCTCGATATTCAACTGATCAACGAGCATATTGAGATAGCGACCCTGATCGCCTAAATACATACGGATACGGGCAGCGTCATCAATAACGATGAAGGCGAGGACGGCGGAGAGAGCGAAGGCACCCGAGTGGACGCCCTCATAGAAAGCAACACTGGTCAGTAGGGAGACGACCAAACTGGTATGAGCACTTGGCATGTGACCATGGGTAAAGGCATACTCGAGGTTAAAGCCATGCTTGTAGGTATAGAGTCCAAATTTAATGGCCTGCGTTATGATACCTACGGTGATCGGAATGAGAAACACTAAGTAGGGCTGAAGAGCGTCCATAGATCATTTTTTACGATTTATAGAAGAGAACAATACTTGCTAAAAGTATAGCACAGATCTTTTTTGAAAGTTGCTTTTTTGGGTGAATTTGCTACCCTAAGAAGGTAGTAACTCTCGTAATTCATTGAAAGACTATCTCTATGTTAACGCTTCCTTTAGTATTATTGGTTGTCCTCGGCGTCGTCGTTTTCTACGCAGTCGCTGTCTACAA
The DNA here is from genome assembly GCA_043739895.1 of Candidatus Moraniibacteriota bacterium. GTDB lineage: Bacteria > Patescibacteriota > Minisyncoccia > Moranbacterales > UBA1568 > UBA1568. The sequence continues at coordinate 3,396 of JAYUDH010000058.1, read as the reverse complement.
TGGTCTGGTCAGTTTGCGTAATCGGACCGATGAAGCCTGGAGTGATATTGATGTGCAAATGAAACGACGGTATGATCTCATTCCGAATCTGGTCAGTACTGTCAAAGGTTATGCTACTCATGAGCAGGAGGCTTTTGAAAAGGTAACACAGGCCCGTGCTCAGGCAATGTCAGCCACCGGCGTTGCTGGCAAGGGTGAGGCAGAGAATATGTTGACCGGAGCTTTGAAATCAGTCTTTGCTATCGCTGAAGCCTACCCTGATCTCAAGGCCAACCAGAATTTCTTGGAACTGCAGCGTGAGTTGTCTGATACGGAAAATAAGATTCAGGCATCACGACGATTCTACAATGGTAACGTACGGGATTTGAATACCAAGATCGAAACATTCCCATCGAATGTGGTTGCCGGAGCTTTTCACTTCGAGCAGCGCGAATTCTTTGAACTGGGCGAAAGTGAGGCCGCTGCCAAGGAGCCGGTGAAAGTGGAGTTCTAGTCCTATACCGAGAGGAAAAAAAGAGCTATACTAGTGGCGCGCCCCGAAGGAATGGTCGCGTCACTTTTTTTATCATACAAATTACTATGGCTACTCTCTACACCCACAAAGATGCGAATCAGCGCCTCACAGTAGTATACATTACCGGTTTTCTCCTTTTTGTCATCGGCGTTGGTTATGTGTTTGCGGAGGCTATGCATTCGAGTACCATTCTCTATGTTGCTGTTTTGTTTTCGATACTCTCGAGTGTGGCCTCATACTGGTGGAGCGACAAAATTGTCCTCTCGATGAGTGGTGCCACGCTTGTTAATTTTGAAGATAATAAGGAACTGTACCGGGTGGTAGAAAATCTGGCCATTGCTGCTGGCCTTCCCACACCAAAAATTTACACCATCGATGATACAGCGCTCAATGCCTTTGCTACTGGACGCGATCCCGAGCATGGCGTTATCTGTTTTACAACGGGTATTTTACAGACACTGACCCGACCGGAGCTTGAAGGGGTGGCAGCGCACGAGCTCTCTCATATTGGAAATCGCGATACGCTCATCTCGACTGTGGTGGTGATCTTGGTAGGGTTTGTCGCTCTTCTGGCTGATTGGTTCCGGCACTGGGCATGGTTTGGCGGGAATCGAGATAATGACAACAAAGGCCAGTTTCAGGTCATTCTCATGGTGGTCGCCATACTGTTATCTATTCTCGCGCCTATTGCCGCCATGCTTATGCAGCTCGCTATTTCCCGAAAACGTGAATTTCTGGCTGATGCCTCTGGCGCCCTTCTTACCCGCTACCCTGAGGGCTTGGCGTCGGCACTGCAAAAAATTTCTGGCGATACCGAGCCACTAGAGGCGGCGAATCGTGCCACAGCATCACTCTATATTGCCAACCCTTTCAAGGGGAAAAAGGTAGCTGCATTTTTTATGACCCATCCACCGATAGAGGAACGTATTGCTGCACTGCGGGATATGGAGCTACAGTAATGAATACTCATCGTTGAGTGATAAGAATTTCTGTCCTAATAATTTTTTTCAACCGTTGGAATCTGGACGGGCATGGTTTCTTTCTCTGTCTCCACCGGTTGACGGAGACAGAGAAAGAAGAGGGAAGATTCCACAGAGCGAACTTCCCGCTGGGAAGTGAGCGTGTTGAAAAAAATTTGTTAGGATGGAAATTCAAAAAAATATTGCGACAGAAATTTTCTTTCAATAAAAATGCCCTCCCCGTACCAGGAATTTGTTCGTAAGGCCAAAGAGCGTTTTGCGGAAAATAAAAAGAAACAACTCCTTCCTAAGGGTGGGATGGAATTCACTGCGCATGCTCGTTACAAGATGACTCAGTACGGATTGAGCGAACAGAAGGTGAAGGGGGTAATCAGAAGTCCCAGGCGTACACAGCGAGGAATTGCTCCGCACACCGCGGCCGTTATGCAGCCCGTCGCAGTAAAAATAATAGAAGGGAAAGAAGTGTGGAAACAGGAGCTGTGGGCCATGTATGTGAAGAAGCAGGAGCGAGTGATAGGGAGTCTGACGAAAGAAACATATCGCGTGATCAGCGCCTGGCGCTACCCGGGCATGAGCCCCAAAGGGAGTCCTTTGCCAGAGGAGATTTTGCGAGAGCTGGAAGAGAGCGCTATACTAGAAGAGGAATAAGATAGATAATCTGTAAGAAAAAATATATGGAACCGGTCATTGAAGGAAGTGAAATCAAAGAAACACCCGTGGTGACGACTCATGCAGAATCAACACCTGAAGCAAAACTCGTTTTTGGCGAGAAGGATATTGAGGAAAATAAACTGGTAGCTGCTCTTTCCTATATATGGATCCTTTTTCTCATTCCACTCCTCGTCAAAAAAGATAGTCCTTTTGCTCAATTTCATGCCAAACAGGGTTTGGTAATAGTGATTGCTTCTTTTCTCTTTTCACTCATCCCTTTTTTCGGTTGGCTCGGGAACGTCGTTCTTTTCTTCGTCTGTGTCCTAGCCGTGATTAAGACGCTCTCGGGGGAGGTTTGGGAAATTCCTGTGGTTAAAGACTTGGTCAAGAAGTTCAATATTTGATATTTCTTTCAAGAAATTGCTATCAAATAATAAAACGGGGCTCTATAGCCTCGTTTTTCTTTATAAACACATAATGTGCTTTACATAAGCCATAATAACTCTTTTTACTCTTGACAGAGAGTGAATTTAGGTGTATAATGAAATGTCGAGAGTAAAGAATTGCTTGATTGCGCCAAAAAACTCTTTGACACCCATTCTTAGTCGGGCGCTTTGCCCAAACAACCCAGGAGATATCACATGTCCCGTACCATCGTTTCTATGGCACTCGCCATTTTCGTCGCTCTGACGGCTGGCTGTGCCGTCTATCGCACCGATACCATCGGTGCCGATGGTTCGAGTTCGACCACCACCACAGTTCGTTGGGTGGCGCCGATCACCCCTCCCGTGTTCTATTACGGGGACTATCCCGTCTACTACGAACACCGCCACCACTACTACGTGGTGGCAGGCAGGCAGGTGTTCCTCCCGCCCGAGATCGCAGATCGCTGCGTCTTGCGTGGCGGACGCTGTGTCCGGCGTTGATTCTCTTGGAGCGGCCTATTTTGCAATGCAAGATAGGCCGTTTCACATTTCTAAGAAGAGTGTCTGAACAAATAGTTGGTTTTCCGCTATACTACACATGTACCAAAATAAATATTTTTTTATGAAGCAAACGAAAATTGTTGCCACTATTGGGCCGGCCTCAGAATCGAAGGATGTTCTGCGGCAGATGGTACTGGCGGGTATGAATGTGGCTCGCCTCAATTTTTCCCATGGCGAACATGCCTGGCACCAGGAAATGATCAATCAACTGCGTGAACTGTCGCACGAGCTCAACACTCCTATCGGGATTTTGGCTGATATGCAG
>JAYUDH010000057.1:0-12021 GCA_043739895.1 Candidatus Moraniibacteriota bacterium | reverse complement strand
CGACCAGTCATTACAGAAAGGGCGATTGCTTTGCGGAGACGGAGTTGTCCTCTTCCCCAATCAGAAAGATCTGTGTTTCTGAGGGTTGTTTCTAGTTGGCTGAGGTACCCCTCTTTATTTTCTGGGGTGGAATTTTTGACGAGGGCTTCAAGCGTATTCAAATCGTTTTTGAGTACTAATGATTCCCTATCTTTTTCTTCCTGAGTCTGAGTCACTACCTCTTGTGTGTTGGGTTGTTTCTCTTCCGCTAATTTTTGTCTGAAAGAGTTTTTAGAATACCTGTAGATACCGAAAAGAAGGCCAATAAAAAGAAGAAATAAAAGAAAACTAATGACGAATTTTATTTTATTTTGGAACATGGGTCTATGGTGAAATAGTTAGAGAGGGTTTCTCTGCGGTATTGAAAAAAAGACTAGCCACCTTTAGGAGGAGGGCCAGGAACGTCTGCCTGGGCATCATTGACGACGTCGCTTGAGAGTATTTCTGTAACGGATGCAGACTTTTTGATATAATAGGCGCCAGCCAAGACGACTACAAGAGTGAGAACAATGCGGATAACTTTTTGGTATTTTTCGTGCTCCATAGTGAAAATACTACTGTTTATTCATACTTCAGTATAGTATACTAATAGCAAAAAAACAATATACGGTGCAATAAAGCTACTGGGTTATTCCTATAGCTATGTTATAATTTCTCAGAGAAGATAGTATTATGGGAATATTTTTTTGGCTTGTTTTTGCGAGTTTTATAGGGGTGTGTTTTGAATGTGTGTACAGTCTCTATAAAAAAGACAGAATATATTCTTTTTCTGGAACAGTAGGAAACCTGCTCAGGGGGGTATTGGTAGTGCTTCTTTCGGGGAGAATGATGGCACTCTCCTTTACTCTCATCTTCACTCTTTGGTTAGAGGGAAACAGTTTTTATGTGTATCAGCCCGAAGATATAAGGTGGATCTCATTTTTTCTTTGCCTCCTCTCTATCGATCTTTGCTGGTATATTTTTCATAGAGTCCATCACGCCTTTCGTTTTCCTTGGGCTCTGCACTCGGTTCATCATGGGGATGACTCATTTAATTTGAGCTCCGCTTTCCGGGTTTCATGGATAGAACAATTGTACCTGTTTTTTTTCTTCCTTCCGGTTTTGTTGATAGGGTTTCATCCGACCCTCTTCTTTTGGTCGATACTGTATCTCAATATTCATCAGTTTTTTTGTCATAGTCAGTATATACGTTTTCCAAAAGTGGCAGACTTTTTCTTTGTGACCCCTGGGAATCACAAAATTCATCATGACCAGTCGGAGAAAAATCAGCATAGTAATTTTGGTGCGGTCTTTAGTATTTGGGATCGTCTTTTTGGCACCTATGTGGCCGAGATCAAGGACTTCATTCCTGGTATCAAAGGCTACCGTCAAGACAATCTTATTAAAATGGAGACGGATCCTCTTAGAGCGTATTTTAGGAGTGTGTTAGCTCGAAAAAATTCATAATTCTTCGTCTGTATGGATCTCATGTTGATAATAAAATCTTTTACCTTTTTCGTCCTTCTGGCTGAGTTTTTGTATAGTCTTTTTAAAAAAGATGCGATTTATTCTGTGGCAAGTACACTTGGAAATATGTTACGTGGCCTTATCCTTTTCTTTATTTCGAGCGGAGTAGATGCCTTTTATTTTGATCGTCTTTTCGTCTGGTTTGCTCAACCCACTTCTTCTCCTACCCTTGTAACGAGTGGCTCGATGGTTTTGTTCTGCTTGTTAGTGCTCGATCTCCTGTACTACTTGGTTCACTGGCTGAAGCATTCGTTCGGCTTTCTCTGGGCGTTCCATGCGGTGCACCATAATGACCGAAATTTTAATATGAGCACATATCTTAGGGCTTCATGGGTTGAGCGTATTTTCGTTACTTCATTGCCACTTCTGGTAGTCTTTTTCCTTGGGTTTAGTACGTGGGAAATTACTCTCGCCCTATTTATCTCCTTTATTTATCAATTCTATTGTCACAGCCAGTACCTCCAGTTACCCAAACTTCTTGAATGGTTTCTTATTACTCCCAATCTTCATAAAATTCATCATGATCAGTCTGAAAAAAATCAGCGCAGTAACTTTGGTGTGGTCTTTAGTATCTGGGATCGTCTTTTTGGTACCTATGTGGGTGAGATCGAGCACTTCACTCCTGGTATCAAGGGCTACCGTCAGGACAATTTTATCAAGATGGAAACGGACCCACTCTTTGATTACTACCGGAGTATTTTGTAATAAGATGTATACCAGTATATGACCTTTCTTACGGCATTTGTTATCGTTCAGGCAGGGATACTTGCACTTACTTTGGCTGAATTTCTCTATAGTATAGCCAAGCAGGATGGCGAATATTCTTTACGGGGGACCTTGGGGAATCTCTTGAGAAATATGGTCACCCGACTTATTCAAAGAACCCTTCATTCTGTGAGTAGCGCCTATGTTTTTTTTGCTTATATTGGATTAGGGTATCAGAATGGTCCAGTGGGGTGGTCATCCGTTCTCGCCTGTCTTGTTCTTGTAGATCTGATGTATTATTTCGTTCACAGAACGCACCATGCATTCTCGTTTCTCTGGGTGTTCCACTCTATTCATCACGGGGATGACAAGTTTAACCTGAGTACGGGTATGCGCGTTTCTTGGGTGCAAGAACTGTACTTCGCCACTCTTTTGATAGCGCCCTGTATTCTCCTGGGTTTTGGTTCGGGAGCAGCAGCGAGTGCCCTCCTTATATTTTCTCTTTTTCAAACTTCTGTACACACGGCCTATATTCATTTTCCGAAATGGTTGGATCTCTTTCTCGTAACTCCTCATAATCACAAGATTCATCACGAACAAGCCCTAGGGAGTCAGAACAGTAATTTTGGCGGTATCTTGAGTATTTGGGATCGAATATTCGATACCTACACCGCTGAGAGTGAGCGCTCCGCTACTGGTATCGAGGGATATCATCAGGACAATTTTATCAAGATGGAAATAGATCCTTTCCTGAAGTACCTGAGAAAGTAGCGGGAAGAGTACTCTTTTCTCGGAGTAGTTGTTCGCTGATGTATTTTTTATGAAGGGAATAAAAAAGATAATACGGTGGTACTTTTCTTATAATGTCGACGTTTTCGTCATGTATGTGATTGTTTCCGCTGTCTATCTGTATAAAGTGACTGGTTTTGATGTCCATGTTTCGAGACTTATTCTTCTGTCTATTGCTAATGTTCTTGGTATTATTGCCGTGCATCTCCTCAACAGAGCGACAGACAGAGAGGAGGATGCTATCAATCAAGGAATGAAAAAAGTAGTGACGAAGGTGACGCACTATATTGTACCCGCCTGTCTTTTTACTTTCGTCATCTTTTTGTATTCACTGCTACCAGACAAGAGCCTTGTTCTTGCTGCGGGATTCCTTTCTTTTCTGGGAGCGTGGTACTCATTTCCGCGCCGGTACCGATTGAAAAATATTTTTCTTGTAAAAAACATCGTGCCAGCTTTTTCCTGGTTCTTTTCTCTCTCCGTGCTGATCTTCGCCAGTATTGATTCTCTTCCCTTTCTCTCTATCCTAAAAATACTCACCCCACTATTCTTTTTTGCTTGTATCTTTGAGATCCTCTGGGATATGCCAGACAGAAAAGGCGATGAAGCTGCGGGCGTGAAGACACTCCCTGTCTTGTTTGGAGTGCGGACAACGAAAATAGTCCTTGGGATACTTTTAACAATCTTTTTTTTCGCGACAGTCTCTACTCCAAATAAGATTATCATCCTGGTACTCATACTCTTTGTTATACTTACTCCGGAGAATGCTAAAAAAAATGTTTATCACCTTTTCCTTTTCTTCCTCACCGTCGTAGTTCTGGGAGTGAATGTTTTTGATCTACACTCTCCCTTTCGTGACTCGCTTCCTTTCTCGGCCCTGACCACAAGAGCGCCCTTTTTTGAAAGTGCGTTTTTCTACCAATACAGCGACCGTCTTTTGTCGGGGGAGGGTGATGGTCGAAGTGCCTATAAAGAGCATATTTCAAAAATGGAAAGAGTACGGGTGGAAAAGAGGGCGGGAGGGGAGCAGGTGTATTCTATGGATACTGTGCCAAGTAGTATTGTCTTTGATCCATTAACTTTCACCATCGCTGAAACGTGGGCGGGAGTGCCATTTTTTCATGAGGTAAAAGCGAAGAAAAAGACCTATAAAGAAGAGACTCAAGAAACGGTATGGGAAGGTTCATATACGATGTCACCGCGGAAGGGGAGTACCTGTCCACAAGAGTTTGTTCGGGGCGAATATCAGGTGGTGGTAGGCGCTGAGGCACTGTCAACAGTTTCTTTTGATGGTGAAATAAGTAAGGTGAAGGTAATATCGGCAGTACAGTCGGAATCATGGTTTCACTGCGGAATATCAGGGAGAGCCGGCTTTACCTTTACGTACTCGCCAGATCTTGGCGTTCTGACCGCATTCGAAGGGGTGGTATATTACGGCGAGCTGCCGTATCGACGAGTATCATTGAAGTTGGAAGAGATAAGAGGTAAATAAAAGGGTATGGTGGTCAATCAGGGAAGTGCACAACTGAGTGTTCAAATGATTCAGGTGCTCATATCGAGCGCGGTCGCTTTTTTATGTGTTACTTTTTTTTCAGATAGCTCAATACTCTTTGCGATTATTGTTTTTGGGCAGACTCATTTCTTATTAACGTATTTTTACGTCAATAAAAGTGGCAAGATAGACGCTTGGTACCTGAAGCGATTTTTATTCCTGCTCGCGTGCGTAGGGAGTGCGGCCTTTTTTATTTTCCGGAGACCCGAATGGTTACCCTGGCTTATTTTTGTTACGGCAATGATCTTTGCTACTCATTACTTTACCGATGAATTTCGGCTCTTTCGTATTGAGAATATAAAAAACCAATTGTGGGGAGCACTGGCGGTGACCTGCTCTTTCTCATCAGTGTTTGTGAGTAAGTTGTTTCCTGGGGCCTTGGGACTTTCTTACATTTTTGCTGTGGCGGCTCTATTATTGGCTATTCTTTTCCTGTACCAGAATGCCCGGTGGTTTCTTGATTTCCGGAAAAACCTCTTTTTTCTCGTTTTTTTCCTCGTCAATATTATCGTGCCTCTCTACGCTTGGCATCGTCCGGAATTTGCCAGTATTAACCAGGTGCTAGGAGCTATTATCCTCTTTCATTATGTTCACTGGTACCTATACTACGTCGAAAAATTTCAGGGGAAAGAATTCGATTTTTATTTAGATGTTATTTTTTGGGGACATGTGTTCATTTTTCTTGCCTTTATTCTCTATATGTTGGCTCCGCGAGCAGGCATAGCGTATGTTTTTTTTGATCCAACGTTCTTCTACGGATGGACCATTATCCATATTCTGCTCACATTACGTCAGAAGGATTATACCCTCCAAATATGAAAAATTTCTTTACAACTCCCGCTATGAAAGAGCACTGGAGGGATCCACAGTTCTGCCTTCGTTTCTTTCAGGCGGCCAGTCTCTTTGCTGGTTCGCTTTTGGTGAATTACTTTGCGGTCCGTTTTGCGACGGCGCATGCTGGACCGGCAGTCCCTGACCTGATACTCGGTAGTATTCCCATGATCGAAACACAATTTATTGATTACTACCTTGCCTTTTATCTCCAGTACGCAACAATAATTTTTGTTCTTTTCCATCCAGATCGTTTGATTTTTTTTCTCAAATCATTCGCGCTCCTTATTTTGACTCGTTCTCTGTTTATTAACCTGACTCGTCTGGGTATTCCGGGGGGAACAATACCGACGACCTCTTTTTTCACCCAAGGAGGGGACCTCTTTTTTTCTGGTCATGTCGCCCTTCCTTTTTTGGCGGCGCTTGTTTTTTGGAAAAATATTCCCGCGCGATATTTCTTTCTTTTTTGCAGTAGTATTATGGCGATAGAGGTATTGGTAGGGCATCAGCACTATGCCATTGATGTCTTTGCTGCCCCATTCATCACCTTTGGAATATTTGAGCTATCGAAAGTTTTTTTCAAAAATGACCAATAAAAAACGGGAGAAGAGTAAATTGCTCTTTTCCCGTTTGGGGGTTTGCGTGAGGGTGGAGGAAGGACCTCGTTCCTACTCGGTCTTGGCCGCGATCACCGGGGTGGGGCCTGTCTGTGCGACCACTGGCCGGTTGATGCCCGCCGCTTGAGCGGTGATTACATTGCTTGCGCCGCGGTACTTCATGTCGAAGGTGAAATTCACCACGACACCGAGATCGGGCGCGTAGTCCACGACCAGGGTGGCCGTGTCGCCGCCGTAGGTGCCGCAGGCCCAGGTGCCCTTCTGCTCGGAGTGCTGGACGTTGACCGGCATCATTGCGCCGTTCAGCATGGTGACGACGGTCGTGTTGACGATGTTGTAGTCCATCTTCCAGCTCAGGCTGACCGGGCACTGGGAGCCCGGGACCGGGTCGGTGCTGAAGGTCTTGCTGAAGCTGCCGTCGGCGTTCTGGGTGACTTGGGCGTCGACCTTGGTGTTGGTCAGTCGGATGGGGTTGGACAAGGTCAGCGTCTTCGGATCGAAGAGCATTGTGTACTTGCCGACCTGGTAGACGTGTTGCCCGTGGCGGTTCAGCTCGAACTTGGCGTCCGCCGGGGTGAACTTGACCGTGGTTTGTGCCATGGCACTCCCCACAAGCAGGGAGGCGGCGCAGAGGAGAACGGAGTGCTTCTTCATGGGGTACCCTTTCAATTGGGAAGTTGCTGGTGCAAAGATTATCGCATGGAAAGAAAAAAAAGTCAATAGGGGGCGGGTTTTTCTGCGGAGCAGGTATTTTTAAAGTGTGGCAGGTGTTTTTCTACACCAAATGAGTGCGAGGAATATAATAATGAGAGAGGTATATGATACGTAGTCCCCGTAGCGCACGTAGGGTGTTTGGTAGGACTTGGTCTGTACGGTAGTATCAATGACGGAGATGCGATCAGCAAATGGGGGAGAAATATTCTGTATCTCACCGACATCGGAAACGACAAAGCTTCTACTCATATTGGAGGCGGTAATAAAGTAGCGGCCGTTTTCCAGTGCTCGGGTGGTATTTATGGCCAACGTTTGTCGAGAAAGGAGCGCCGAATCATGGAAGGGTATTTGGGAGGCGATATTGACGAGGAGTGTGGCCCCTCCGCGGACCATCTCTCTGTGGAGGATAGGGGAAATATTTTCAGAGCAGAGTGAACCCCCAATAACCACTGTGCCAAGTAACGGATCAGAGAAAAGGTATCGATTGCTGCTTTTTTTCGCTGTATGGTTGTTGGCGTCGTAGAGCCCGAGCCATTCTTTATTCCTAGTGAGTTGAAGGAGTTTTCTGATCCAAAAAACACTGTATTCACCAATGGGCATGAGGAGTTGTTTCCTGGAGTAGCTCATACTGGTATTCTTAGTATTCAGGAAGAACATGTTATAGAAGTGTTGACCCGAGAAAGAACTGATAATAACAGAGTGAAGCCATGGCGCATCGCCTTTCTCAAGGTACTCTGGTAAGAGACTAAAATTTTCGGGAAAGATGATGAGTGAGGTGGAGTGATTCATGTTGGTAAGAAAGTCATAAGCAACGCGCGCCTTTTCTTGCTGGCCTTCTTTTGTAATGAGCGAGGGAAAGGTTGAGTTAATCAAAGATATGGGCACGGCTTGCTCATTGTTATTGTTTCCTCGTATGGAGTGCATAACGAACACACTACTCGTGATGATTATGACAATGCTGAGAATTAGGAAGAAGACGTGTTTTTTTTCTTGAGGATGGACAGCTTTTTTGATGCATAAAAAAACAGCGTAATTGATCAGAATGATGACGAATGTTCCCAGAGGGAGACCGCCAACAGGAAGCAGTTCTTTGAGAAGGGGAACGTGAGGGAGAGTGTAGGCGAGGGCGTAGTATGTGTGATGGGGTCCAAAGAGCGTCTCTGATCCATAGACACTGAGTGCCACAAACCATGATCGCACATGTTCCAACGCCGCCCATGCACAGGCGGCAAAGAAGGCTCTTATAATGGTATTATTAGTGCGGAGGAGGAGGGTGATGACTCCAAAGAAGGCTATCGGTATACTGAGCGCGAGGACAAAGCCGAGCCAGAGCCCGCCGATGATGAGGATATTAAGTGTCGGATCTGCTATATGCATCCAGTCCAGTGGAAATGTTGATGCAAACCAGAAGGTAGAAAGAAAGAGAGAGAGGCACCCAAAAAGGAATATCGAAGTATAAGAGTGGAAGAGGTTTTTTGGTGAAGGTTTCTTTGATACTTTTTCAGCATGAAGGAGGAGGGGAGTGAGAAAAAAGAAAATAAAAATCCAGGCCTGCTCCGGATAATTCATGGCCAAGGAAAAGAAGAGGGCCGAAAGGGTGATAGGGAAGAGTGGTTGTATACGGGAGAAATTCATGGTGTGTGGTAGAGAAATCTAAGGAAAGAGTAGTTGCGATGAGGGGAGTCTTGGGCGTATACTTCAGGTGTTTCAATAGAGAAGGATATTTTTTATGAGTCAGTCAATTTTCTTTTTTACAAAACTCTACCTGGTTCAGCTGTGGTCTGTTTTTCTTGTGGTGGCGGCCCTTTTCTTTCTCTTTGAGTTTGTTGTACCGTTCATTTTTGGTATTCAGAGTAAGGTGAGAGAAAATTGGAGAGACTTTCTGCGGTATCAGTTTGGGCGAAGTGTTTTTTCTTTGACGACCGCCTTCGTTATCATGGCCTTTTTTTATGGGACAAATATGAGGATGGGTATCGTTAATATTACTCAGTTCTCGCTTTTTTCTCAAGTAGTCATTTTGTTTTTTTGCTCAGAGCTGGTTATTTATATAGCGCACATGACGGCACACAGGTACCACGTACCCCTTTTAACAAAAGCTCATCGTTTCCACCATTCAATTACTACTGATATGGATTGGGTGAATAGCCGGAAGGAACACCTCTTTGTGATTGGTCTCTTTATGTTCGTCTATTGTTTTTTCTTTTTCGTAATATTCAGATCCTCGAGTGCCTCCCATATTATTACGACATCCCTCTATATCTCTCTTAATGCTCTCTCTCACTTCCGGACCCTGTTCTCTATGAAATATTTTGATCAGGTTTTTCTTTTCCCAAAAGATCATAGTCGCCATCATATGAGAAGAGGTGGCCCATACGGGGTGACTCTTTCTCTCTTTGACACGATTTTTGACACCAGGGACGATGTTGTAGTAATAAAATAGCCTTTCCCCTGAAAGTATATCCGGAGCTGCTGTACGCTATGTTTTGCTGGGGTTTTGTTTGGGATGATATTTTTTAGGGAGTCCAAGGAAATAGGCGAATGGTGCCGTTGAGAGAATATGGATAATGGTTCCTATGAGAAATGCTCGTACAGCAAGGTTAAAAACATCGCCACCGTAAGAGTTTCTCGTGAGAGCAAAATACACCGATGTCGACACAATAAGGATGAGGATCATGATAAAGTTATCCCTTTCTTCTGGCCTATATTTATGGAGTTTGTATACGGGATAAATAAACCAGAATGAATAATGAAAAATGAGGAAGACGCTCAGTACCGAACCAGACGAAACGTGAGTTGCTATCGCAATAAGGATAAAGAGGGAGAGTATCTTTGTGTGTAAAAAGAACCAATTAATTGTGTGAATAAAAATGAGTTCAACAATGAAAAATGTGAGTGCTATCGCTACAAAAATATTGAGAGGGAGGGTAAGTTTTAAAAAATCCTGCAGAATAAACAGGAACATCAAAAGAGAGGGGCTGAGGCTTGAAAGGATGTTACTAAAAGAACGCTCTTCTTCCTGAAGATCAAATTCATCAAAAAGAAAGTGGAACGAGAAGAGGGTATAGGTGACAAAGGAGAGGAGTTCGAGCGAAGAGACCACCTTGAGTCCCCAAAAGGCAACGATGATACTAATAGTAAACATCCACCAGATATATTTCCAGTTGAGTTTTCCGGCTCGCCACATAGCAATCCAGGCGCCGAGCGAGTGCGCTTTTCCTACGGCAAGTGCAATAATGAAAGAATAGCCCGCTATGGAGTGGAAAAGAGTTGCTAGAGCGAGAAAAATAGTCCCAGTGATGAATTTAAAAAAAGAAAAAGTATTTGTGGGAAGAGAAAGTTTCATAGAATACGGGAAAAAACTATATTGATAGTATATCATGCTCAAAATGGTAAAAAACCTTGATGATTGACAATTTGTCTATTGCTCCCTTTATTTTTTCCCCTTATACTATATACATCTTACGTGCATGGCACGAAATAGCCGCAGTTATAATTAATTAGCAAAGATTCTATGCAGTCTGAAAAGCCGTCGTTTGCCCGTTTCGGGGAGGGTGCAGCCGCAGGAAGTACACGTCAGTCAGTTTCGAGTGAAGGAGTAACGGTTAATCGTAGCGCCGGTGCTACACATACAGGTACGGGGTCACCAAAGACAGCTCGTATTTTTGAGGGAGTAATTACCGTTGCGTTGGTGGCGCTCTTCTTTGGGTTGCCGCTCTTTTTTACTGGACTAACATTTCAGGGTATCGCCTTTGAAAAGCAGATGTATTTCTATATCTGGTTACTCGTTGGTTTGGTGGCCTGGGTATCACAGGGTGTGACGACAGGGGAGATGCGTATCAGGCGGACGCCACTTGATATCCCCGTTGTGTTGTTTTGGTTGGTCTATGTGGTTGGTGCCTTCTTCTCCGTTGATCGTTGGCACAGCTTCTGGGGATTTTTCGGTGATCCATCACGTGGGGTGATTTCGATTACTGCTCTCCTCCTCTCGTTCTACTTTGTGCTCAGTCATTTTACGGTGAAGCGTTTCCGTATGATCTTCGGAGGATTTCTCCTCTCGGGTTTCATTGTTGTGGTGTGGAGTTTCTTGGCAATCATGAACATTCATTTCCTCCCAGCCTCGCTGGAGAAATTTGCCCCGATTAGTCTGATCGGTACTATTTCTACCCTGGCAACCTTCATTGGTCTCTTGGTACCACTCTTTCTTACGGCTATCTTTGCTCTCTGGAAAGAGCAGACAACAAAGAGTAAGTGGCGGACAGCTATCACCAGTCTCTTGTTTCTTGGTTTGGCTTTGGCACTGTTTACGTTGTTAGCGCTCTACGCCTTTGTTCCGTGGACGGTTGTTTTGGGAGGCTTGTCCTTCTTTATGATCTACATCCTGGCGCAAATTGTCCGTCCGGTGGAGCAGTGGACATGGGTTCCAATGTTGGTGTTTGCTGTTGTGTTGAGCTTTCTGATGATTGGAAGTAACAGTCTGACACGAGCAACATTGCCAGTAGAGGTAGCACCAAACATCACGCTCTCATGGCAGATTGCCAAAGAAACGCTGAAAGAGCACTTTGCTATCGGTGTGGGTCCTGGGAACTATGGATATGCTTTTTCTATGTTCCGTCCCGTTGAGTACAACTTGAATACGCTCTATACCCTGCGTTTCTATCAGGGAACCGGATTATTCTTTGAATCGTTGGCAGCTATCGGTGCAGTGGGTACCATCCTCCTCCTTGTCTTGGGGTTCTCGTTCTTGAGTGTCGGTCTTTACCTTTTGACCCATGAGAAGCAGCGAAACAAGATCTACTCTCTTGGTTTCTGGACGGTTATTGTCATGTTCTTTATCGGAGCTTTCCTTTCGCCGATCAATGGACCGCTCCTTATCCTTTGCGTACTCCTTTCCTCGCTTGGTTTCGGTATTCTCCTCTTGGAAAGTGGTTCCGAAGAAAAGTATTTGAATCTGTCTTTTAAGGCAGCACCAAAATTTGCCCTCGCGCTCGCCTTCATTTTTATGGTGGTGTCGGCAGGGGTTGCCTTCGTCTTCGTTTTTATGGGGAAGATATTCATCGCTGATATGACTGCAGGAGAGGCCGTTCGTATGTCGGCGACAGCACCGAGTCGTGATTCTGTCGTGCTTCTTTCACAGGCCATACAGCGTTACCCTCAGGAGGGGCGTTACTTTACCCGTCTTGGGCAGGAGTATATGGCCCTTGCTAATGTTGAGGCAGGAAAGACGGAAAAAGAGCGTGATGTGAATACAGTTGCTACCTACGTGAGACAGGC
>JAYUDH010000056.1:0-4406 GCA_043739895.1 Candidatus Moraniibacteriota bacterium | reverse complement strand
TTCATAAAATGAACGAATTTCGAGAGGTTGCGATAGTGTGGTGGACGTTTCTTGGCTCCTTTGTACAGGAGTCATCTTGGCGTATTCTGGTTGCCTGGGGGTTGCTTCTTATTGTTTTCTATTACGTCTTTCGGATCAGTGTGCGGCTTTTTTTCATGTTTTTGTTTGAGCTCCAGCAGCGTATCAGGGGAAAAGTCATGGAGCGGGTGCGTCTCTCGAGCATTACTCCTACTGGAAAACGAGTACTTATCGCGGGTGATAGCACGGCTGTCGGCAAGGGCTCTCGGAGTATTCTGGAAACCGTTGAGGGGCGTTTGGAAACAGATTTCCCAGCTACGGATGTTTTCAATGTGTCGATGAACGGCGCCTTGACTCGTGATATTTTAAAGCAAGTTGACCAACCCGCTTGTCTGCAATACGATCTCATTATTTTGAGTACGGGTGGAAGCGATTTGTGGAGTAGTATTACCATGGCGACACTTACTCATGACCTTCGAACCGTTCTTCGCTTTGTGAAACCATTATGCCGTAATCAGGTAGTGGTCATTTTTTTTGGAAATATTGGTTCCGCTCCGCTCTTCCCATGCCTCATTCGGCGTTTCCTCTTGTGGCGTGGCCAGCGGGTTCTCAATGTTTTTCAAGAAGTCTGTCATAGCGAGCAGGTAGAATTATTGGAGCTTTTTACTGGGGCATCAAGTAATCCCTTCACCGAAAATCCGAAGCGTTACTTCGCGCTGGATGGACTCCATCCGAATGGTGAAGGATATCTCCTCTGGTATAACCTGATTAAAGAAGTGATTCTCAATAAAGAATATTTGAAGGGCAAAAGATAATAAGAAAAAATCCCCAGCGAGTCTGGGGATTTTCTTTAGAGGCCTCTTTTTTAACGAACGGCTTTGACGACAGCGATGAGGACAATCGCTCCAATGAGTGCGACGACAAAACTGGAGAGATTAAAACCACTAATGCCAGCGCCAATACCGAGGAGGCTAAAGATCCAACTTCCCAAGACAGCGCCGACGATACCGACGATGACATTGAGAAGGATACCTTGCTGACCATCTGTGCCCATAAGCATCGATGCTACCCAGCCGACCAAACCTCCGAAAATAATGTAGATAAGAAAACCCATAAGAATATGTACTATATAGATAAAAAATGAGACTGCTTCATGTTACTTCTTGATATT
Source organism: Candidatus Moraniibacteriota bacterium (assembly GCA_043739895.1). Taxonomy (GTDB): domain Bacteria; phylum Patescibacteriota; class Minisyncoccia; order Moranbacterales; family UBA1568; genus UBA1568. Next base: position 3,217 of record JAYUDH010000056.1, on the reverse strand, counting down.
AATGTCAACTTTGTCTGGCACATTGATCGTTGGAGCATTGTTTCCAGTATTCGCGCTTTGGGTATTACGTAAAGCAGGGAGCCCATAGGCGAAGAAAAGGAAAGCAACTACTGCTACGAAAAAGATACCGACAAACAGAGTTACCATGCTATTTCCTCCATCTGAGGTGGTTGGTGGTGTCGGTGGAGTATTAACTATTGTTGTCATAGTGAGTAATTAGAGAATAAAGTGCTCTTATTGATCCTGTTGATCAAGCTTGGCTGCTGCCTCAGGAGTAGAAACTGTTTTTCCCATCATGAGGAGTTTAATGAGACCCCATGCTACGACGTAGTAGACGAACATGGCGAGGATCGTGGTCCACTCAAAAATACTGCCCTCTGCTTTGGAAGCACGGAAGACGGTGACAAACGGTGCGGCAAACGGTGCCGTGATCATATAGATGAAATTGGTAAAACCAGCACCGGCGTTGGCTCCGAGTAATTTCAAGACGAAACGAAAGGCGAGGAGGACTTCGACGAGGCCCAAGATATACCAGACGATCTGCGTACCGCGATAGAGTGGCTGCGTGCTATTTGAAGATTGTGCGTCCATAGAATTGAAATTAACAATTACAGCGTCGATTCGAAAAAACCTAGTAGAACCATAATGATGTGTAGTTAATTATTTTTATTTTCCTTAGCATGGTATTTATTAATTAAGTTACTTAATTTTGTTAACTAAATTATACCAAACGATACAGATTTGTCAACTTGCGCTTCTCTAATCTAGCTTTTTCCTAAGAATTCTTCCGTTATTAACAATAGCTGTTAAGACTTCTTCATAGATTTCTATCTTTTTGGAAGGAATCCTTTGTAATAGTGCTTTAAGATTTTTTTGAACATCTTTCTCAATTTGAGCGAGTCTCTTTTTTCCATTCGCAGTAACGTCTATACATTTCACGCGCTTGTCTTGTGGGTATTGCCTTATGATAATGTTTTTCTTTTGCAAAAGCGTTTTAAGCATCCGAGTAACGAGCGGTATACGGACACCCAGTCTTTCTGCTATTTCCGTAACTCGAAGTTCTCCCTCGTCAGAGACAATTCCTAGAAACTTCCACTCTGTACGGGTGATGTGATATTTGGCAAGAATTGGGTCGTGTAAAGCTTTAAGAGTGCGGTAGCTTTGCCAATGAAGCAAACCAGTGTGATGCATTTTTAAGGATGACATTTCCATAAAGCTTAACTTAGTTAAGTGATATGGGTAGGCTACATCATTACTGTGAGCTAGTCAAATACGTCACTTCATTGCTTCTCTGAAACGAAGATTTGTTTTCGTTTCACTCTCCGTCAGCTGACGGATCGTTTGGTAATAGGATCTCCATCAAAGGATGGAAGTCTATTCTTTAGGGAGTGAGATAGGGGGGGCGCAGTTTTTATTGATAACGGGAAAGAAAAAAGATATAAAAAAGCCACGAAAAGTGATTTCTCGTGGCGGCGTTGTGATGAGCGATGGAGTCAATGCGAATAGTTCTTCGCGGAAAGGTGTTGATGCAAGTCTCTAAACCCCCTCACGAGGAGGTACACGATGATGAGGGTTCCTGGTAATGGTGAAAGCAGGTACCCCCACGTGCTTTTTGTCCAGAAGAACGGGCGACTCTCAAAGGTGTAGCGCGCGATCCATTCCTGCATATCCGGATCGTCGCAGTCATCGGACGTGATATGTCCCAGGAGCGAGTGATGTTTCCCCTGTTGGCCGAGATCGAGCCTCCTATCCATCAGACGTAAGCTACGCGCTCTTTCCCAGCTCCAGGGGCAGTACACACCCCAAAGTAGTCGTGAACGAACAGCTCCATGCCAGAACGGACGATGATCCGGTAGAAGGGCCAGCTCCAGGGGATAGCTCTGCCGTGTGGGCAAAGTCTCTGTAACCGGCCAGCACGTATGGCGCCATTCACATAGACGATGAAGAAGCACGGAATGGCGTAGATAGAGTACCAGAACAAATAGTCCATGGTCGATGCTCCTTCATTTCGCGTGGTTAGCGGATGACTTTGCCGATGACCTCGATCAGCTTGGCTGGGTCGAAGGGCTTGACTAGCCAGCCCGTGGCACCGGCGGCGCATCCGGCCATTTTCATCTGGTCGCTTGACTCGGTGCTCAGGATCAGGATCGGCGTGCTTTTGAAGCGGGGGCTCGCACGCAGCATCTTGGTCAGGCTGATGCCGTCCATACGGGGCATGTTCTGGTCGGTGAGCACCAGGCTGAAATCTCGCGCCTGTGCCCTCTCCCAGGCGTCCTGGCCATCCACCGCCTCGACGACGGTGAAACCGGCGTTTTTCAGGGTGAGTGAGACCATCTGGCGCATCGAAGCGCTGTCATCAACAGTAAGGATCGTGTGCATGGTGTTTCCTCCGGCTCTGCCACTGAAAACCGTGGCCGTTGTATGAAATTGGGAAAAAACTATGGAAGAGCCAGTTTCTCAAAATGGGTGTGAATAGTCAAGGGATCGGTTCCGGTATTTTCTTTTCTATATCGATACTTCGGTTACTGCTCTGAAAGTGGGATAGCGTTGTTTTGATAAAAAGAAAAAAGCCGCTGGGTGATACCATACGGCCTTGGGAATATTTACCAGACTTGATCTGGCGGCTTTCGTGTCAGCAGCGGGTGCTGACGAAATGGCGGTTTGGTGCCACGATGACGGTGACGCCGAGGAGCACCATACCGTAGAGCAATACCCACGGGAACCCCGTGAGCAGGGTGTTGTAGGGGTTCAGGGCGGCCATCCAGATGGCCCCTGCCAGGAAGCCTACCAAGCCCATGATCGCAACCTTGTAGCGCCACGCTGTCTCATTCTTCGGCCAGGAGGCAATCACGAGGGCGGCGAGCGCCAAGCTCCCAAAGGCAAGGTCGGTCTGCAGGGTCAGGCGGTGCTCGGGACTATCCGCGTGCACCCACCAGAGCAAGTAGAGCAGGGCGGCAGCGATGGCGAAGCTCAAGAGACGAACAAAGAACGGAACGCGGTTGGCCATGATGGCACTCCTGTGGAGGTTTGATTTCCGTGGTTCCCACGGCGACGTTGCAAATATAGCGTATATAGCAACTTCACATTATAGCATATTTTTTATTTTTTGTCCAGATGGCGTAATGTTTCAATACCTTTGCATCACCTGTATACTGCGGTGTTTAACCACAAAGCTATGGCATATACCCAGAACCCACAGGTACCAAAAGTGAGGTGG
>JAYUDH010000055.1:0-4476 GCA_043739895.1 Candidatus Moraniibacteriota bacterium | reverse complement strand
GGACGCAGTTGTTAAACAGAAATCACTTCTCTAATACATACCGTATGTTTCGCAAAAGGAATATTATCATCGGGATCATCGTCATCATTGCTGTTGGTGGCTATTTTTATTATCGAAGTCGGAGTACTGGTGTGGTAGTGCAAACAGAGACGGTCCGTAAGGGTGATGTTTCGGAAACAGTGAGTGTGACCGGCGAGTTGGTGCCGGAGGAATATGCCGATCTTTCTTTCCCTGCTATGGGGACTATTGATGCTCTGGCTGTTTCGGTGGGTGATACAGTAGAGAAGGGCGATATGATTGCTTCTTTAGATCGGCAAGTTCTTTTTTCGCAGCTAAAGGACGCGCGTATTTCTGCTTCCATCGCAGAACAGAATGAAAAACTGATCCTTCGTGGGCGTCTTTCGTATGCTCCCGAAGAACGAGCGGCAAAAAAAATGGCTTCCGAACAAGCACGTGAACGAGTGCGCACGCTTCAGGCACAAATGAAGGAGAATGTACTGTATGTACCTATGAGTGGGACGATCTCTCAGTTCGATGCTCGTATTGGGGAGGTGGTGACACTCGGGAAAGTAATTGCTCGTGTAATCAAGCCAGGGGCCTATCTTCTGGAGTCGCGGGTACCGGAATCAGATATTACTAAAATACAGCTGGGGATGAAGGCAAAGATGACTTTCGACTCACTATCAAACGATGATATTTTTGATGGAGAGGTAGTGCATATTGATCCAGCTTCTACCGCTGTGCAGGATGTTGTTTCTTACACAGTACAGTTCCGCTTGGTGAAAAACGATGAGCGACTTAAGGAGGGGATGACGGGAAATATCGATATCGAGACCGCCAAGCGTGATGGTGTCCTCTTTATTCCCTATCGAACCCTGACTAAAGAAGGTGGGAAGACCTTTGCCCAGGTAAAACGGGGAGAAAATAATTTTGAAAAAGTAGAGGTCGTGACAGGATTAGAGGGGGATGATGGAACTATTGAAGTGAAATCAGGATTAAAAGAAGGGGACGAGGTGACTATCGGTGCAACGCAAGTAAAGTAGCTCTTCTTACTGATCCATTATTTGAATTGTATGCCACTTCTCTCTGCTCGCCATCTTGAAAAAGTGTATGATAACGAGGGTGTAAAAACAGCCGCCCTCATGGGAGCGACGTTTGATATAGAGAAAGGCGAGTTTTTGGCTATTATGGGACCTTCTGGATCAGGGAAATCAACTCTGATGCAGATTTTAGGTCTCCTTGATCGGCCAACGGGAGGAATATATGAATTGGGTGGTAAGAATGTAACAGAGTTTTCTGATGACGAACTCGCACGTTTACGGAACAAAAGAATCGGTTTTGTTTTTCAGGCCTTTAACTTGCTTCCGAAAACAACGGTAGCGGAGAACGTGGAGCTTCCCTTGTTGTATGATGACCATCCGGAACTTGCCAATGAGGTGCGGGTAAAGACAGCCCTTGAAGCAGTAGGGATGACCCATCGTGCAAACTATCTTTCGAATCAGCTTTCGGGAGGAGAAAAACAGCGAGTGGCTATCGCTCGAGCACTGGTCAATGACCCGGAGATTATTTTTGCCGACGAACCGACCGGAAATTTGGACTCTAAGTCTGGTCTACAGGTAATGGCTATTTTACAGAAATTGAATGATACTGGCCGAACGATTATTTTGGTAACCCATGAAACTTCAACAGCTGAGCATGCGAAACGCATCCTTTCTATGGTGGATGGTCGGATCGTGAGCGATCAGCCGGTCACTGTACGTCGTTTTGCTCTCGGGGAAACGAATCTCAAGTAGTATTGTTTTGTTGTTTAGGTGAGAGTGTGTATGAGAATTTCTGATCCGATCAAGATAGCTTATCGATCGCTCGCTTCTTCGAAGCTGCGCTTTATGTTGACGGTGCTCGGGGTGGTTATCGGTGTCGCAGCAGTCATTATGGTTATGGCTATTGGTGCCAGCGCCCAGAAGCTTGTGCTGTCTCAAATAGAAAATGTTGGGTCGAGTCTGATTGCTGTATTGCCGGGTGCTTCTGAAGAAAAAGGACCGCCCGCCTCGGCATTAGGGATTGTTACCACTAGTTTGAAAAATGATGATTTGAAGGCACTTCGTGAAAAACGCAATGTCCCACACCTGACTTCTGTTTCGGGGTATGTCAGTGGTTCGGCTACCATCGAGTCTCAAACGGAGTCATTCGAAGCGAGTTTTCAGGGGGTATCACCCCAGATGGTGGAAGTGGAGAATATTAAGATTGGAAAAGGACGCTTCTTTTTTACTGAGGAGGAGAGTAACCTTTCTCGTGTCGTAGTATTGGGGGCGACCCGGGCTCGAGACTTATTCCCCAATCGCGATCCCATTGGAGAAGTCGTGACCATTAAAAAAAATCCTTTCAAGGTGATTGGTGTCCTTGAAGAGCGTGGTTCCGCGGCATTTTCCAACCCGGACACACTTATCTACGTTCCGCTAGAAACGGCACAAAAAATTCTTTTGGGTATCAACTATCTCAATTTTGCCCGCGGAAAGGTAGATGCACCAGAAAATATTGAGCGCACTATGGCTGATATGACGCTCCTCCTTCGGAAACAGCATGACCTCAAAGAAAAAGAAGAGTCTGATTTTTCGGTACGGAGCACAAAGGCAGCACTCGGTATTCTGACGACCATTACAGATGTGCTCAAGTATTTTCTTATTGCGATTGCCTCCATCTCTCTTTTGGTAGGTGGTATCGGGATCATGAACTCGATGCTCATATCCGTTTCACAGCGCATCAGAGAGATTGGGTTACGGAAGGCAGTGGGCGCGCGTCCGGCACATATTATTTCACAATTTCTCATTGAGTCAGCTTTTATTACGTTAGTAGGTGGTTGTATCGGGATGGTTTTTGGTGTTTTGGTTGCTTATATAGCGGCGCTTATTATTCCGCGCTTTGGTTATGATTGGCAGTTTTTCGTCCCGCTCTCTTCGCTTGCTATCGGGTTTTCGGTTTCTTGTGTTATCGGTATCATTTTTGGTCTCTATCCGGCTTTTAAGGCCTCAAAAGTGAGTCCTATGGAAGCGCTCCGCTATGAATAAAATACTTCTCAAACGCTTTTCAATCCCGCTCTTTTTTGCCATCCGAACCATTACGACTCACCGGGCGCGTACAGCATTGGCGCTCTTGGGTGTAGTGATCGGTGTTTTTGCGGTGGTAGTAGTAACGTCACTTGGCGATGGAGTGAAAGGATTTATCTTGGGGCAAGTGGAGAGTTTTGGGACAAATATCATTCAGGTAGAGGTGAAGGTTCCCAATACAACGAGTATGTCGAGTGAGAATGCCACCTCGCGAGCACAGGGGACGCAGATTACCACGCTCACTATCAAAGATGAACAGGCCATTCGTAAACTTTCTAACGTGACTGGTGCCTATGCGGGGACTATTGGTCAGGAGCGCGCAACGTACGGATCAACCGGTAAACGTATCTCCCTTTTTGGAACAGGTGCAGAAATAGCACTCGTTGATGAGAACGCTAAGCTGGCAAATGGTCGTTTTTTTACCGAAGAGGAAGATGCTAATCTGGCCCGGGTCGTGGTATTGGGAAGTGAAACGAAGGAGACTTTTTTTGGGGGGAGTGAAGCGGTAGGGGAATCTATTACCCTAAAAGGGGAAAAATATCGAGTGATTGGGGTACTGGCGCCTCGAGGGGCGGCAGCCTTCTTTAATCTCGATGCTTTTACGTATGTGCCAGTCCAGACACTCCAAAAGAAAATTCTGGGAGTGGATTATGTTCAGTTTGTTTCGGTGAAAATGACTGAGCCAGGGCGTGAAGTCGAGACGGTGGCGGATATTGTGGCACTCCTTCGTAAGCGCCATGATATCGCTGATCCAAACAAAGATGATTTTTCGGTCACTTCGACGAAGGAGGCTCAGAAGACACTGGGCGATGTACTTGGATCACTCTCCCTCCTCCTCCTTGCCCTGACCTCTATTTCCCTGGTAGTAGGAGGGGTAGGGATTATGAATGTTATGTATGTATCGGTTTCAGAGCGAACCTCAGAAATTGGCTTGCGCAAGGCGGTGGGGGCTACTTCGGGAAGTATTTTACAACAGTTTCTCTTTGAGGCTCTGATCATCACTCTTCTTGGTGGATTGATCGGGATTTTTTTGGGAATGCTTCTCACAGTCGGTTTGGGTGCTCTCTTTGCCTCTTTTGGCTTTGCTTTGCCGCTTTCATTTTCTCTTCAATCTTTTTTCTTGGGTGTCGGTTTTTCTACGACAGTGGGTATTGTTTTCGGTCTGGCGCCAGCCTACCGAGCAGCCAGTCTCACTCCGATGGATGCTTTACGAAAGGATTAGTGATGATCATTTTTTACGGATTTTTATGGTAGATACTTTGTATCTCACTTAACGTTGTCGGAGGTGTCTCAGGAAGAATTACCGTATTATCAAGAGTCGCATCATCAACGAGGTAGCTATCGTAGCGACCCTTCTTCATTTTCTTGGCTT
>JAYUDH010000054.1:0-1731 GCA_043739895.1 Candidatus Moraniibacteriota bacterium | reverse complement strand
TGTTCAAAAATTCTCTTAATTACTAGAGGTCTTCTTGGAGGCGTCTACGAATGAAAAGTGATGTACACGAAGGAACTGACTATAGCAGTCAACGGCTATCGAAGCCCGGAGATACTGCGCCTGTGTCTGCAGTCGATCTTCAAAGAGATGGGTCGAACCACTCTCTCATACGAGGTTTTAGTGGCAGATAGCGCTACAGAAGAAGATACGGAGATGCTCTTACGGGAGGAGTTTCCGACCGTACGCTTTTTTGCTTTTCGAGAAAATGTTGGTTTCAAAACGCTCGTTAATATTTCTCTGGAAAAAGCTCTAGGAGAGTATGTCTTTCTTATTAATAGTGACATTATCTTGAGTCCTGATGCTGTCCCTGAGATGCTCTCGTATCTCAAGGCGCATCCTGAGGTTGGTCTCTTGGGTCCTCGACAGTTCAATTTTAACGGCAGTCTTCAACTAAGCTGCTTTCGTTTCTATCGACCCGAAACAATTCTCTATCGGCGCACCTGGCTCGGGAAACTTCCCTTTGCCAAGAAACATCTTGCATGGTTTACGCTTTCTGATAAGGATTTGAGTCATCCGATAGCGGTTGATTGGGTCATTGGTTCAGCTCTACTTGTTTCTCGTGAAAAGGCTCGTCAGGTTGGTGCTATGGACAATCGTTTCTTTATGTATATGGAGGATGTTGACTGGTGCCGACGTTTCTGGGAACAGGGTTTCAAGGTGGTTCATTTCCCCCGAGCCTTTGTCTATCACTATCATGGAAAGGGCAGTGCCAAGGGAGGGTTCCTCGGCTCTCTTCTCTTTAATCGTTTGACTTGGTATCATATTGAAAGTGCCTTCCTCTATTTTTCCAAATATTGGAATAAGCCTCTTCCGAAAGTGGAGTAATTTTTTGAGAGCAGATTGTATGTTAGATGTTCAAGAAGAACGAGGAGAGGTGAATCGCGAGCTCTCATCACATGATCGCGGGCACAAAATTTTTAAACGAGCCTTCTTTCTTTTCTTTGTGCTCCTTCTCTTTGGGGGAACATACTGGTTCGGATATACACGGGGGATGGAAGGGGTGTCGGGGAGTGAGATAGCCCCGCTTTCCCCTGATGACGCTATTATTCTCAACAAAAAAAGTCAGGATGATACGATTGATTTTTCGCTGTTTTGGAAGGTCTGGGAGATTCTCAAGGATAAGTATGTTGATAAAACGAAGCTCGATGCGCATGAGCTCTTTTACGGTGCGATTGATGGCATGCTCGCGGCGACTGGCGATCCCTATACCACCTTTTTTAGTCCCAAAGAAAACCAGGCTTTCAATGAAGAAATATCAGGCACCTTCGAAGGTATTGGCGCTGAGATGGCCATGAAAGACGATGTTATTACGATTGTGGCACCACTTGATGAGGCTCCAGCAGCGAAGGCAGGGCTTTTGGCTGGTGACAAAGTGATAAAAATTGATGATGTTGTTTCGAGCAGTTATTCGCTTGATGAGGCAGTGAAGCACATTCGTGGACCCAAAGGTACCACGGTAAAGCTCACTATTTTTCGAGAGGGCGAAGAGGAAGCTCGTGATGTCTTAGTGAAGCGTGATGCTATCTTGGTGAAGAGTGTTCGCATGGAAATGAAAGATAATAGTATTGCCTATATCCGGGTCAGTCGTTTTGGCGAAGATACGGAACAGGGTTTTCAGGACGCTGTAAAACAATTGTTAGCAAAAAATGCACGTGGTCTTATTATCGACCT